>CAZGKS010000266.1:0-1298 GCA_964526275.1 uncultured Methylobacterium sp.
CGATTGTCGTGGCCTTGCGCGCCGCCCTGATCTTTCCGGTGGCGGCGGTGCTGGCTTGGGTGGTTTTTGCCTATATGGCTGTGGATTTCGGCTTTGTTCGCCGCTTTTTCGTGCTGTCACCGGAAATCGAGAATATCGTCCGTGCCTGGGCGGAAACCGGGCTTTCCGGCTCGTTGGTGGTTTTCCTGTTCGCTTATCTCAACCTTAACCGCTGGCACGCGCGCTATGCGCATATCACCTTGGTCTGGCTGGGGGCGATCGCGCTGGTGGGCGCTTTGGCGGTTATCGATCCTGCCGTGGCGGTCGGTATCGCCCGGATCTCGATCCTCACCACGGCTTTGGTCGGCATGGTGCTCGTGTTGTTCATGGCGCTGCAGGGCTATGACCGTGCTACCATGCTGGTGCCAACCTGGTTGCTGCTGCTGGGCTGGTCGATTGCCGGGGCGTTGGTGGTGCTCGGGCAGGTGATTAACGATATTGCCAGCCCGGCTTTGTTGGGCGGGTTGGTGCTGTTGGTGTTGCTGATTGGGTTTACGGTCATGCAATCGGTGTTTTCGGGCTCTTCGGTTGCCGAAGGGGCGGTGCCCGATGCCGAACGCAAGGCGCTCGCTTTTGCCGGCGCCGGAGATTACGCCTTCGATTGGGAGGTGCTCGATGACCATCTCCATGTTGCTCCTGAATTCGAGGCGCAATTGGGCATTGAACGCGGTGAGCTTGAAGGGCGCGCCGCAGGGCTGCTGGGGGTTATCCACCACCTTGATCGCGACCGGTACCGGCTGGTGCTCAACAGCATGATCGAGCAACGCCGGGGGCGTCTGGCGCAAGACCTGCGCTTCATGACGCGCGATGGTCAGGTGATCTGGTTTCGGCTCAAAGCGCGCCCCGTGGTCAACCGGGAAGGCGATGTGGTGCGCATTGTCGGCTCGCTCTCGGATGTCACCGCGATGCACCTGGCGCAAGACCGCTTGCTGCATGATGCGATCCACGACCATTTGACCGGCCTGCCCAACCGCCGCCTGCTGGTGGACCGGGTAGAATCGGCGTTTTTGCTGGCGAAAAGCACGGCGGTGACGCATCCCGGCCCGGTTCTGATTGTGGTGGATATTGACCGCTTCAAGCAGGTCAATGAACATCTGACCACCAATGCGGGCGATGTTGTTCTGCTCACGATCGCCCGCCGCTTGGAGCGAATCGTACGCTCCGGCGATACTTTGGCGCGGCTTTCCGGCGATAGTTTTGCCCTCGCCATTGTCTCGCAAACCGAAAAAGACCGCGTGATGGTGCTGAAGGCCGAAGAC
>CAZGKS010000266.1:1308-2663 GCA_964526275.1 uncultured Methylobacterium sp.
ATGGTGCTCTCGGAGCTGGTTCGCAAAGCGGTGTCCATGCCGATCACCCATGGCGAGCAGCAGATTTTCCTCACCGGTTCGGTGGGGGTTGTGTTCCCGGAACAATCGGATGCGCTGGATGTCGGCGCGTTTGTGCGCAATGCAGAGCTTGCCACCATCCATGCCAAGCGCAAGGGCCGCGATTGCGTTGAGGTCTACACCCCGGATATGCGCTCCGTTTCCCAGGATAAAATCACCTTGGGCAACGAATTGCGAGAAGCGATCAAGCGCAAGGCGCTGGAGGTTCGCTTCCAACCCATCGTGCGGCTCGAAGACCGCTCGATTGCCGGTTTTGAGGCTTTAGTGCGGTGGGAGCACCCCAAATTGGGGATGCTGCCGCCCTCGGAATTCATTCCGCTGGCGGAAGAAAACGGCACGATTGTCGAATTGGGGCAATATGTCCTCGAAGTCGCCGCGCGCGAATTACTGCGCTGGCAATCGCATCTGGCCGTGGATCCGCCGATTTTCGCCTCGGTCAATGTCTCCAGCCGCCAGTTGATGCGCAATGATCTGGTGCTGGATGTTCGCAACGTGTTGCTGCGCTACCCCGTGCAACCCGGCTCGCTCAAGCTGGAACTGACCGAAACCATGGTGATGGACAACCCCGAATACGCGGCCCAAATTCTCACCAAAATCAAGGAATTGGGGGCAGGCCTCGCGCTGGATGATTTCGGGACCGGATTTTCCTCCCTGTCTTATCTCCAGCGTTTTCCGTTTGATACGCTCAAAATCGATCAAAGCTTCGTCCGCCACGATGGTTCGGGCAAGCGCCCGCTGATCTTGCGCTCGATTGTCGCGCTGGCGCATGATCTCAAGATGCAGATTGTGGCGGAAGGCGCGGAAACCGAGGCGGATACCGTGGAGCTGTTTCAGCTGGGGTGCGAATACGCCCAGGGCTATGTTTTCGGCCCCGCCATGAGCATGGATCAGGCCCGCCGTCTGATTGGTGTGCCGTAAAGAATTTCGGTGTTTCAAGCTTGCCGCAACGTTGTTCACCGGAGTTAGCATGGCCCTTACCCCCGCGCATATATGGCCGATCGGGTTACTGATAGCCTCAAATATTTTCATGACGTTTGCTTGGTACGGGCATCTCAAATTCAAGAGCGTTGCCCTGCCCACGGTCATTCTGGCCAGTTGGGGCATTGCCTTTATTGAATATTGTCTGGCGGTTCCCGCCAATCGGATAGGTCATGCGGTATATTCGGCAGCGGAACTCAAAACCCTCCAAGAGGTGATTACTCTGGGTACATTCGCCGCATTTTCGGTGATTTATTTGGGCGAGAAACTCACCTGGCATCACGGTTTGGGGTTTAGCC
>CAZGKS010000267.1:0-2647 GCA_964526275.1 uncultured Methylobacterium sp.
GTGTACCGCGCCGGAAATCCGTGAACCGGATTTACGCTCCTGTTCTTCTTTTACCCAGATTGAATGGTGGTCCTTGGCCCAATTAAGATCAACCTCCCCGGACCCCATCGCCTCGAAGGCGCCCTCCATACCAATCGAGCCGATATAGATATGCGCAAGAATGAGCGCGAGC
Source organism: uncultured Methylobacterium sp. (assembly GCA_964526275.1). Classification (GTDB taxonomy): domain Bacteria; phylum Pseudomonadota; class Alphaproteobacteria; order Rhizobiales; family Beijerinckiaceae; genus Rhabdaerophilum. Next base: position 173 of record CAZGKS010000267.1, read on the forward strand.
AGCATAAACGCCAAGGCTCCATGCACGGTTGCATGCCATTGCGCATCGGCAAGGCCTTCCTGTGCGGGAAACAGCAAATGCCAGCCCGAAAGCGACAGGATTGCGCCGCCGCCAACCACCGACCAGAAAACAATCTTTTGACCGCCATTGAACCGGCGCGCCGGCGGATGCCCCTTGCCGAGCAAGCCACCGCCGGCCGCGAACCATTTGAGATCGTGCAGGCTGGGCACATTATCCTTGGCCCACAAGACGAACATAAGCGCTATGCCAACCATGAAGGCAAAACCAACATAATTATGCACCGTTTTGGCTAAACCTGCCCACGCCGCGAACCCTTCCGCCCCCATAATGGGATGCAACAAGGCCCGACCGAACGTGACATTGGCGCCGGTTAACGCCAGCGTCAGAAAGCTGGTCGCGGTCAACCAATGGGCGAAGCGGTCCAATGCGTCAAAGCGCAGGATCCGCATCGTCGACGCCCCTTTGGAGATGCGAATACGCCCACGGATGAGATAAAACGCCGCGAGAGCCGCCAACATGCCCAGAACGGCAATCGTTGCGATTGTCGGCAAGGTCTCGCGGTTGAAGCTGCGCCAATCCCGCCCGGGCTGGATCAAGGTGCCTGCATCCTTATTGGGCAGGGAGGCGCGCCCGGTAATCGCCTGACCGGCTTTCAGCCCTTCGAGAAGTTGGGCTTCCTTGACCGCTTGCGCGGTCGGGTTAATGATCGTCGCCCCCGGTCCTGCCGTTGTGGCGGGAGGGGGGGCAGAAGGGCTCGTCTGTGCGGATGCAGGGATAGCCCCGACCACACAGGTCGCCAAAACCGCACCCAAAACGCCCATCCGGAGCGCCAAACCAAGTGATTTCATCATGATGAAGTCCTCCGCGCTCAAATCGAAAGGGTGTCTTTATACGCAACCTGCCAACCCCAGGCCCCGGAGCCATAGCCGCGCCGGGCTACCCGCTCCTTGTAGATTTGCGCGATGATGTCGCCATCCCCGGCCAGCAGGGCCTTGGTCGAGCACATTTCCGCGCAAAGCGGCAATTTCCCTTCCGCAAGGCGGTTGCGCCCGTATTTTTCCATCTCGGCAACCGACCCATCTTCTTCCGGTCCGCCGGCGCAATAGGTGCATTTGTCCATCTTGCCGCGCGCGCTGAAATTGGAGGTTTTGGGATATTGCGGCGCGCCAAACGGGCAAGCATAGAAGCAATAGCCGCAGCCGATGCATAAATCCTTGGAGTGCAAAACCACGCCGTCATCCGTGGTGTAAAAACAGCTCACCGGGCACACGGAAGCGCAAGGCGCATCGGTGCAGTGCATGCAAGCCATGGAAACCGAACGCTCGCCGGGCTTGCCGTCGTTGATCGTTACCACGCGGCGACGATTGATGCCCCAAGGCACCTCGTGCTCGTTTTTGCACGCGGTTGCGCATGCGTTACACTCGATGCAGCGATCTGCATCACATAAAAATTTGAGACGCGCCATGGTCTATCTCCTGTGCCTCAAGCTGCCCGGATCTGGCAGAGCGTAACTTTGGTTTCCTGCATCCCGGTCACCGGGTCATAGCCGTAGGTGGTGATGCTGTTGACGCTCTCCCCCAGCACATAGGGATCCGTACCTTTGGGGTAGCGGGCGCGTTGATCTTCGCCCTGGAACCAGCCGCCGAAATGGAAGGGCATCCAGGCAACCCCGCGCCCAACGCGCTCGGTAACCATCGCCTTGACGCGGGCTTTGGAAGCATTTTCCGGCCCCAGAACCCAAACCCAGGCGCCGTCCTTGATACCACGGTCAGAGGCATCTGCCGGGTTGATTTCCACAAACATATCCTGCTGCAATTCGGCCAGCCATGGGTTGGAGCGCGTTTCCTCGCCCCCGCCCTCATATTCCACCAGACGCCCGGAGGACAGGATGATCGGGAATTCCTTGGCGATGCCTTTATCCAGCGCGGTCTTTTGCACCGTAAAGCCGATATTGGGTACCCGGAAATGTTTGAAATCCGGCCGGGTTGGGTATTTCGCCACCAGATCCGTGCGCGGGGTATAAATCGGTTCGCGATGTACCGGCACGGGATCAGGCAGGTTCCACGCATTGGCGCGGGCTTTGCCATTGCCGAACGGAATACAGCCATGCTCCAACGCCACGCGCTGGATACCGCCGGAGAGATCAATCGCCCAGGAAACGGCATCCGGCGTATTACCGCCGATTTTCTCGATCGTAGCCCGCTCCGCTTCGCTCAGGTCTTTATCCCAGCCCAGTTTTTTCAGCATGCCATAGGTGAATTGCGGATAGCCATCGGCAATCTCGGAGCCCTTGGAATACGAGCCCTCTGACAACAGGTTGATTTTCTTTTTCGAGCCATCGGCCTGCGGCTCCGTACGACCGATGCCGAAGCCTTCGACGTCGAACAACGGCTTGATGATTTCCGAGTCGCCGATGACCGAGAACACACGGCCACCGAACCAGCCGACGGTGGT
>CAZGKS010000268.1:0-2631 GCA_964526275.1 uncultured Methylobacterium sp.
CGGTCCCCTTCCCGTGAAGGAAGGCCCGCGCATCAACCGCGACATCCGCCTTCGTGAAGTGCAAGTCATCGATGCAGACGGCACCAATCGCGGTGTCATCCCCACCTTTGAAGCAATCGCGATTGCCGAAGAGCAAGGTCTTGATCTTGTGGAGGTTTCGCCGAACGCAACCCCGCCTGTTTGCAAGATCATGGATTTTGGCCGCTTCAAATTCGCGGAGCAAAAAAAGGCTGCCGAAGCGCGTAAAAAGCAAAAGATCATCGAGATCAAGGAAATCAAGCTGCGTCCAGCCATTGATGACCACGATTACGGCGTGAAAATGCGCGCGACCAAAGCCTTTTTGGAGGAAGGCAACAAGGTGAAAATCACCTTGCGCTTCCGGGGCCGCGAAATGGCCCACCAGGAGATCGGCATGCGCGTGCTCGACCGGGTGAAACTCGATACCGTGGATGTCGCCAAGGTCGAAAACGAGCCCAGCTTCGAGGGTCGGCAGGTTGTAATGGTCATTGCGCCCAAATAAGGGCGCCTAAATAAGCGTGCAGCGCTCTAGCTTTCCGCCAAAAGGCCCGCAAACCGGCTTGCCTTTGGTGGGGTTCTCCGCTATGCACGCCGCTTCACTGGGATCGACCGGCTACCAGGGCTGCCGTGGCGATCCTCCATGCGCGTTTGCGCATCGCGGGTTTCCCGCGCATCTTCAGGAGAAGAAAATGCCCAAATTGAAGACCAAATCGGGCGCCAAGAAGCGCTTCAAGATCACCGGCACAGGCAAGGTAAAATATGCCCAATCCGGCAAGCGCCATGGCATGATCAAGCGCACCAACGCGCAGATCCGTGACCATCGCGGCACGGCTGTTCTGTTCAAGACAGACGGCGATAACATCAAGAAATATTTCCTCCCGAACGGCTGATCCGCCGCTTCATCTGATCAGCTAAAAGGAGATCAACATGTCCCGTGTAAAAAGAGGCGTCACCTCGCACGCCAAGCACAAAAAAGTCTACAAAGCCGCCAAGGGCTTTTATGGCCGCCGCAAAAACACCATCCGCACGGCCAAGGCCGCTGTGGATCGGGCGATGCAATATGCCACGCGCGATCGCCGCGCCAAAAAGCGCACCTTCCGCGCGTTGTGGATCCAGCGTATCAACGCCGCCGTGCGCGAATATGGCCTCACCTATTCGGTGTTCATCAATGCGCTCGCCCTTGCAGGCATTGAAATCGACCGCAAGGTGCTTTCTGACTTGGCAATCCGCGAACCGGAAAGCTTCAAGGCGATCGTTGCCCAAGCAAAAAGCGCGCTGCCTGCCTGATAGGCACGCCGCCCGCAACACTTCCAGCAAAGGCGCTTTCGGGCGCCTTTTTGCGTTGACAGAACCAAGCCGCACGCATACCCCTTTCGGCAGGACAGAGCGACATTCCGGCACGCCAAGTAACGCTCTATCCTTTTGACACAAAATAAGTTTAAACTAAAAACAAAAAAAACAGGACAGCAGGAAAGCCAAAAGGAACACCCAAAGGAACCCCCGCCCGGTATCCCCGTTTTCAAGCTCGAAAAGGACCCATCATGCGCATTTCCCCCTTGGTTTTAAGCGCCCTCACCCTTGCCGCCCTTGGTGTTGTGGCCACTTCGGTCCAATCTGCCGATCTGGTGCGTAAATCCGCACCGCCCGTAGCCCCCGCAATCGCCAAAAGCTGCACGGAGACCACCGCCCTGCCCGCAGATGCCTTCGGGTTTGGCGGCGGATCCGATGTCGCCAGCCCGGGAGATCGCGGCCTCTCGCTCGACACCACCACCAGCCTCGGTGTGCGCGATGGCCGCAGGACCGCCTTTGCGCCAACCGTGCAATTTTCTTACGGGCTGGCCCCGTGCTTCGAGGTAGGGCCCTTTATCAATGGGTTGGCAAGCCGCACATCCTTTTATGACAGCATCCACCAGACCGAGACCGACACCGCCTTTGGTGGCGGCGTGGAGTTCAAATACAAGCTGCTCCATCGCAGCCAGCAAGGTATTGGCTTAACGCTCTCCTTTACGCCCGGCGCGATCGGGCAAACCACAAAACCGGGCAACGCCCGAAGTATCTACACCCATACCTTCAAACTTCTGGCCGATACCGCCTTGGGCAGTTCCGGGCTTTATGGCGCCCTCAACCTGGAGCTAACGCAAGGCTGGTCGCGCAGTGCGGGCGACATTGCCTCGGCCTCGGGCATCAATGCCCGCTTGGCGCTCACCAAGGCGATCACGGAGCAGGTTTATCTGGGCGCGGAAGCCAGCGTGCAAAGCACCTATAACGGCGCCGCCTTCAATACGCATCAGGGCCATGCCGTGTTTGTTGGGCCAACCTTTTTGTGGCAAGCGAGCGAGAAAATTACCCTCAACGGCGCCTACGCGTATCAAATTGCCGGAAATTCTGTTGGCGTTGCGGGAAGAGCGCTTGCCATTGACCTGTTTCCGCGTCATCAAGCGCGTCTGAAACTGGCCTATGCTTTCTAGTATCAAACGCATTTGGATAAAAACGCATCCTGTGCTTATCTTCCTTAAGAACGCGTCTTTTGCTTTTGAGAATTCCCTCCAGAGCAAAAGACGCTCTAGAGCAATTCCAGCGAAAGTGGGAACCGGTTTTGCGTCCGGAATTGCG
>CAZGKS010000269.1:0-2621 GCA_964526275.1 uncultured Methylobacterium sp.
CCCGCCGGGGAGATATGATCGGTGGTGATTTTATCCCCGAACAGGGCGAGAATGCGCGCCTTGCGCAGCTCGGTAATCGGGACCGGGGTTTTGGTAATGCCCTGGAAATAGGGCGGGTTCTGCACATAGGTCGAGCCGGAATTCCAGCCATAGGTCAGCCCCGTGGAGGTTTTGACCCCTTGCCAGCGGGCATCGCCCTTGAAGACATCGGCGTATTTGGAGGCAAACAGCTCCCGCGTGACGTTTTTGGTGATATAGGCCTGAATCTCCTGGCTGGAAGGCCAGATATCGGCCAGATAAACCGGCTTGCCATCTTTGCCCATGCCGAGGGGTTCTTTGGTCAGATCGCGCGTGACTGAACCTGCCAGCGCATAGGCCACCACCAGCATGGGGGAGGCAAGGTAATTGGCCTGGACATCGGGCGAGACGCGGCCTTCAAAGTTGCGGTTACCCGACAGCACCGCCGCAGCGATAAGGCCGTTCTCGTTGATGGCGGCGGAGATTTCCGCAGGCAGCGGGCCGGAATTGCCGATACAGGTGGTGCAGCCATAGCCCACCAGGTTGAAGCCCAGAGCATCGAGATCGGTTTGCAGCCCGGAATCGGCGAGGTATTGGCCCACCACCTGGCTGCCGGGGGCGAGCGAGGTTTTGACCCAGGGCTTCTGGCGCAGGCCCTTGGCGAGCGCGTTGCGGGCGAGCAACCCGGCACCGATCAATACCGAGGGGTTGGAGGTATTGGTGCACGAGGTGATGGCGGCAATCACGACATCGCCATGGCGAAGCTCGAAATCGCGGCCTTCGACCTTGGCGGTTTTAGCTTCCTCGCCGGTTTTCTTGTATTCGCCAGTGAGCGAACCGGCAAAGCCGGTGGCAATATCGGTAAGGGCGATACGGCCTTCGGGGCGCTTGGGGCCCGCCATGGAGGGGAGAACGGTCGAAAGATCGAGCGCGAGGGTATCGGTGAAGACCGGCGCGGGGGCGCCTTGTTCACGGAACAGGCCCTGCGCCTTGGTATAGGCTTCGGTGAGGGCGACGCGGTCGGCCTCGCGGCCGGTATCGCGCAGGTAGCGCACGGTTTCGGCATCGCAGGGGAAGAAGCCGCAGGTTGCGCCGTATTCCGGGCCCATATTGGCGATGGTGGCGCGGTCCGCAAGGCTCAAATGGTCGAGGCCGGGGCCGAAAAATTCAACGAATTTGCCGACCACGCCTTTTTTGCGCAGCATCTGGGTGACGGTCAGCACCAGATCGGTGGCGGTAACGCCCTCGTTCAACTTGCCGGAGAGTTCAAAGCCGATCACCTCTGGCAGCAGCATGGATTGCGGCTGGCCGAGCATGGCCGCTTCCGCCTCGATCCCGCCAACGCCCCAGCCGAGTACGGCCAGGCCATTGACCATGGTGGTGTGGCTGTCGGTGCCGACCAACGTATCCGGATAGGCGAGAATCGAGCCATCGGTATCGCGCTTGGTCCAGACGGTCTGGGCCAGATATTCGGTGTTCACTTGGTGGCAAATGCCGGTGCCCGGCGGCACGACACGGAAATTGGCGAACGCGCCCTGGCCCCATTTGAGGAAGTTATAGCGCTCGATATTGCGCTCATATTCGAGTTCGACGTTGCGATCGAAGGCTTGGGGCGAGCCGAATTCATCGACAATGACCGAATGGTCGATCACCAGATCCACGGGCACGAGCGGGTTGATCTTGTTGGGATCGCCGCCCAGAGCGACCATGCCATCGCGCATGGCGGCAAGGTCCACCACCGCCGGAACGCCGGTGAAATCTTGCATCAAGACGCGGGCGGGGCGAAAGCCGATTTCGCGCTCCTGCTTGCCTTTATCGGTCAGCCAGCCGGAAACGCCTTCAATATCGGCTTTGGTGACCGTGCGGCCATCCTCGTGGCGCAGCAGGTTTTCGAGCAGCACCTTCATGGAATAGGGCAGGTTCGAGACGCCCTTGAGGCCGTTTTTTTCGGCTTCGGGCAACGAGAAATAGGTGTAGGTTTTGCCGGCAACATCGAGTTTCTTGCGGCATTTGAAGCTATCAAGCGACATGGTTTCCCTCACATTTGCCCGTTTCGGGCTTTTCCCGCCGCGCCGGGTGTGCCCGGTTTCCGCCTGAACGGCACGGTTATGGTTGAACGCGTCCCCGCTATAGATCATCTGGCAAAACTCCGCTACACGAACAATGGTCGAAAACGGCGTTCAGAAGCGCGATTTTGGCGCAGGGATAGCGCAAGGATAAACGGGGAGCATGGCGCGTGGACGGGGCGGGGGTGAAAAGGCGGGTTTCATGTCAGTTTTCAGGGGCTCCATGGTGAATCTGGGACCACAGCCACGCGATTTTTTGCTCAACGCGCGCGCTTTGAGCGTGCAACGTGGCGGGCGGGCGCTGTTTACGGATCTGTCGTTCACGCTGGCGGCTGGCGCGGTGCTGCAGATTGCCGGGCCGAACGGAGCGGGGAAATCGACGCTTTTGCGCGCTCTGGCCGGGCTCACGGCGCCCGATGCCGGGGAGGTTCGCGTTTCGGGTTTGCCTGAAGGCATGCCTGCGGCGCAAGGGCTGCATTATGCCGGGCACCGCGAAGGGTTGCGGGCTCATGTAAACGATCTGATCGGGTCCCGGGA
>CAZGKS010000270.1:0-2586 GCA_964526275.1 uncultured Methylobacterium sp.
GTCCCACCGTCCAGAAGGGCGGGGCAGAGATATAATCGGTTTGCATCAGACGGCCGGCGGAGTTTTCCGGGTAATCGAGGCCGCGCTCCAACGCCACACGCTCCGGGGCGGGAAGATTGGCGAGAATTTCGGCTTTATCCTCGGGCTCCATATCTTCGAGCAGATAAACCGCATCATCGGAATCAAGGTCGCGGACCCCTTGCGCGATTTGCTGGTTTGGAATTTCTTCCAACAGGTCTTCGAGAACGGAATCTTCAACCTCGGTGAGCGCCGCAAAGTCGAAATCCGCCCCCATGACCGCGATCAGGCGCGGGCGTTCTTCGGCATTGAGCGCTTCGACCACATCGGCAAGGTCGGCCTCATACAGATCGCCGATCAGGGTTTTGAGCGTTGCCCGGTCTTCCGCCTGCAAGGCGGTACGAATATCGGCGACAAACCCCGCGCTGATCTCCCCGTCCTCATCCCGCAGCAGTGGATAAGCCTCCGGGACTTCGGCTAAGGGGGAAGATGCGTGCATAGGGGCTCCGTATGGGGTGTCGCGTGCTGTTACCTCAAAGGGCGTAGGGAGTAGGTCTTGCCCCTGACTTGGCTCGAACAGGGGATGAGCGTTGGCAAGGTCCGATGCGTTGTATCAGGGGGTATCTATTTGGCGTGGCACGTATTTTGAGATCAAAATACCCCGCATGTATCGTGTTGTTCTAGAGCATTTTCGATTTTGATGGTATCAAAATCATGCTCTCTTTCGTTGTTTAAGAACGCGTCTTCTTTCGATGATTCCATCAAAAACAAAAACACCAGAGTGTCTCTTGTTGCGATGGATCCGGTTCCGTTTCCTCGCAAAAAGCTCTATAGCGCAACACAAGGGCAATGCCAGCCCTAAAGCGCAACCGCCCGCCAAAAGCGCATGAAATTCTCGCCCGCCAGCTTTTCAAGCGCGGGGGTTTTCCAGCCCCGCCGCATCAAGGTCGCAAATAGATGCGGAAAGCACGCCGCATCGCGCAGACCAGGCGGGTTGGGCCCGCCAAAAAAGTCAGACCCAATCCCGATAGCGTCTTCGCCTGCCAAATTGCGCAGATACTCCAGATGATCCGCCAGAATTTCGGCGCCATCGCGCGGGAGGAAAAACCGGTCGGCTTCCGCTTTTGCGTGGTCATAAGCGGCATGATCCGCCCCGGACGCCGCCTTGCCCATCCCATCCATGAACGGGGTGACATGGTTATAGGCCTGCGCGCTCAAAAAAGGCGGCACGAAGGTCGCCATAATGATCCCGCCGCGATCCGCGATCGCGCGGATGACATCATCCGGGGCGTTGCGCGGATGCGGGCACAGCGCAAAGGCATTGGCGTGCGAGATCATCACGGGGGCTGTGGTTGCGGCCATCACCGCATGCTGGGCGCGCGGGGAAACATGGGCCAGATCGATCATCAGCCCCAACCGGGCCATCTCGCGCACGATTTCAACCCCAAACGCACTCAAGGGCGTGGGCAAAGGCCGGTCGGTCGCGCTTTCCACAAAGGGCAGGTTTTCGTTATGGCATAACGTGATCAGCCGCACACCCGCCGCCTTGAAACGGGCAAGATCCGCCAGCGTTTCAAGGCCGACAAGCCCTTCAATCGCCTTGATAAGTCCAATACGCCCGCCCGCATGCGCCGCTTTTATGTCATCCGGGGTTAGTATGGGGGTCACTTTATCGGGATAGAGCGCTTCGAGCTGGTGGAGAATCCCCAGAATCTGCCAGCGTGCCGCCTTGGGGTTGGGGGTATTGGTCGGCAGAAAGGCGGTCAGGACCTGCGCCGCCACCTGCCCGGCTTGCAAGCGCGGCAGATCCGTATCGGTCTCCGGGTGGAGGCTATCGGCGTTCCAGCGCGCGACATCGCCGTGCGCGTGCGGATGCGACCAGATAACATAAGGCAGATCGTTATGGCCATCGATCAGGGGGGTAGCGCGCAAAAACGCCTGCGCCTGCGCCAGATACTCCGGTTCCCGAAAGTTGGGGGCGTTGTCTTCCGGTTTATGGGGCATGGGGGCTCTCCTGTCTATCCACCCCGTGGAGGGGGCCAAAAACCGGCTCGAACGTGCTTTTGAGCGCAGCGTCAACCTGCACAAGGTTGAGCGGCACCCCCAGATCTGCAAGCGAGGTGACGCCATAAGACGGCGCGCGGATGCCGCAGGGCACAATGGCCGAAAAAGGCGCAAGATCGGGGGCGACATTGAGCGAAAGGCCGTGAAACGACACCCATTTGCGCAATCTTATGCCAATCGCGGCGATTTTATCCTCGTGCTCTGCGCCTTTATCCGGGCGGCGCACCCACACCCCCACGCGGTCCGGATCGGTAAAGCCCGTCAGCGCGAACCGCCCAAGTGTAGCGATGATCCACGCTTCCAGCGCCCGGACAAAGGCGCGCACATCCTGCTGGCGTGCGCGCAGATCCAGCATCACATACACAACCCGCTGGCCGGGCCCGTGATAGGTCAATTGGCCGCCGCGCCCGGCCTCATGCACCGGAAAGCGCACATCCAGCCGATCTTCCGCCCGGGCGCTGGTGCCTGCGGTATAAAGCGGCGGATGCTCGACCAGCCACACGC
>CAZGKS010000271.1:0-2579 GCA_964526275.1 uncultured Methylobacterium sp.
GAGGAGGTGCGGGCTGTAATTTTGCGGGTGATGGGTAGGACCGGTGGCGGTCCTTCGGGTATTGGCAAACCGGGGCGCGCCGCCGCCCGGCCCCCGCACGCGATCGTGATCTCCCCCGGCCCCTGCACACCGCTGGAAGCGGGGATCTCGCTGGCGGTTATCGCAAAGGCGGCGCAAGCCAATCTGCCGCTGCTGGGGATTTGTCTGGGGCATCAAGCAATCGGGCAGGCCTTTGGCGGCAAGGTTGTGCGCACGGCGCCGATGCATGGCAAGGTCAGCGCGATCACCCATACCGGAGAAGGGCTGTTTACGGGCCTGCCGAACCCGCTGGCGGTGACCCGGTATCACTCTTTGGTGGTCGAAGCGCAAAGCCTGCCCGCTGAACTGGTTGTCGATGCAAAAAGCGCCGATGGCTTGATCATGGCACTGCGCCACACCCAAAAGCCGATTTATGGCGTGCAATTCCACCCGGAAAGCATCGCGACCGCGCAGGGCGCGCAGCTGTTTGCAACTTTTATCGCGCTTGCCAAGGCGGCGCCCACACGGCAAAGTTAACCCATGGATGCTTTCAAACCCCTGATCGCCAAGGTCGCTGCCGGGCTCGACCTTACCGAAGCCGAAGCGGAGATCGCTTTCAGCCAGATCTTGTCGGGCGAATCAACGCCTGCGCAAACCGCCGCCTTCCTGATGGCGTTGCGGGTGCGCGGCGAAACGATTGCCGAAATTTCCGGCGCGGTGCGGGCCATGCGCGCCCGCATGGCCAAGGTTACCGCGCCCGAAGGCGCGATCGATCTGGTGGGAACAGGCGGGGATGGTTCAGGCTCCTGGAATGTCTCCACCCTTGCCGCCCTGCTCGTTGCGGCATGCGGCGTGCCGGTTGCCAAACACGGCAACCGCGCCGCTTCCTCCAAATCGGGCGCAGCAGATGTCTTGCAGGCCTTGGGCATGCGGATCGGCCTTAGCCCCGATGAAGTGGCCGCTTCTGTTGCCCAAACCGGGTTTGGCTTCATGCTGGCGCCGGCGCATCACCCCGCCATGCGCCATGTGGGGCCGGTGCGCACCGAGCTTGGCACCCGCACGATTTTCAACCTTTTGGGACCACTGGCCAACCCGGCCGGGGTGAAACGGTTGTTGATCGGCGTGTTCGCGCCCTCCTGGCTTGAGCCGATCGCGCATACCTTGCACGCTTTGGGCACCGAGCGCGCGCTGGTGGTGCATGGCTCTGACGGGCTCGATGAAATCACCACCACCGGCCCCACCGAAGCGGTGGAACTGAACAACGGCGCCGTGCGGCGCTTTGTCATCACCCCCGAAGAAGCGGGCTTGCCGCGCGCAAAGCCCGAAGATTTGCAGGGGGGTGAGCCTGGCCAAAACGCGCAAGCGCTGCGCGCGGTGCTCGATGGCGCACGCAACGCCTATCGCGATATTGCCGTGCTCAACGCCGCCGCCGGATTGATGATCGCAGGCGCCGCAGATACCCTGCGCGCGGGCGCTGCAATGGCGCAAGCCGCCATCGATCGTGGCCAAGCGCGCGCAACGCTGGAAGCGGCCATTGCCGCCAGCCACCCTGCCCCCCAAGCGCCCCTCCAAGGCGGTGCAGCATGAGCGCCAAGGACGCGCGTCCTCTCCACCAAGGCCTTCCCCCCCGCCCCAGCGCGCAAGCGCCCGCTGCTGGCGGGGATATTCTCACCCGTATCATGGCGACCAAAAAGCGTGAAGTAGCGGCCGCCAAGGCGCGCGTGCCCGAAGCGCAACTGCGCACACAGGCGGCCCATGCCCCCCCCACGCGCGGGTTTGAGGCGGCGCTGCGCGCGCGGCACGCCCGGGCGCCAGACCCCCGCTATGCCTTGATCGCTGAAATCAAGAAAGCCAGCCCTTCCAAAGGGCTCATTCGGGCTGATTTCAACCCCGCACAGCTTGCCAAAGCCTATGAAGCCGGGGGCGCGAGCTGTTTATCGGTGCTGACAGACCGCGATTATTTTCAAGGGGAGGATGCGTTTTTGGGCGAGGCGCGGGCGGCGTGTGCCTTGCCCGTCTTGCGCAAGGATTTTCTGTTCGATCCCTATTCGGTCTATGAATCGCGGGTATTGGGCGCCGATTGCATCCTTGTCATTCTGGCCGCGCTATCTGATGCGCAAGCGGGTGCCTTGCTGGAGACAGCGCAGCTTTGCGGGCTCGATGCCTTGATCGAAGTGCATAACGAAACCGAGATGGCGCGCGCACTGGCATTTCCCTTCGGCATGATCGGCATCAATACGCGCGATTTGCGCAGTTTTGCGGTTGATCTGGCGGTTGCCGAGCGCCTTGCGCCCATGGTGCCGCACAACCGCCTTCTGGTGGGGGAGAGCGGAATTTTTACCCCCGCCGATTGCGCGCGCCTTGCCCGGGCTGGCCTTGCAACCTTTCTGGTCGGCGAAAGCCTGATGCGCCAAAGCGATGTTGCCCAGGCAACGCGCGTTCTGCTGGGGGCGGCATGAGTGCCCGCCTCACCCATCTCGATGAAACCGGCGCGGCCAATATGGTTGATGTCGGGCAAAAGCCGGTCAGCGCGCGCGAAGCGATCGCTTCGGGCGAAGTGC
>CAZGKS010000272.1:0-2569 GCA_964526275.1 uncultured Methylobacterium sp.
ATCACAATCGGCAAAGGGGTTATTCGCGGGGTGGAATCCTCGGGCATGTTATGCTCCGGGCGCGAACTCGAAATCTCGGAGGATCACGAAGGTATTCTCGATCTGCCCGCCGATGCGCCGGTTGGCGTGCCCTATGCGCAATGGGCAGGACTGTCTGACCCGGTGATCGACATCAACCTGACCCCCAACCGCCCGGATGCGACCGGGGTTTACGGTATCGCCCGCGATCTGGCGGCGGCCGGGCTTGGCACGCTCAAAAGCACCCAAAGCAAACCGATTGCAGCCACATACGCCTGCCCGGTGCCGGTGACGCTTGATCTGGCCGCCGAAGATCAGGCCCTGTGCCCGGCTTTTGGCCTGCGTCTGGTGCGCGGGGTTACCAATGGTCCTTCACCCGAATGGCTGCAAAAACGCCTGCGGGCGATTGGCCTGCGCCCGATCAATGCGCTGGTGGATATCACCAATTTCATGACCTTCGATCGGGCGCGTCCGCTCCATGTCTTTGATGCAAAGAAGATTTCCGGAGCACTTAGCGTACGCCGCGCCCTAGCGGAAGAAAGCCTGCAAGCGCTCGATGGCCGCACCTATACGCTCGACCCCGCCATGGTGGTGATCGCCGATGCGACAGGCGTTGTCTCGCTGGCCGGTATTATGGGGGGCGAGGCTTCGGGCTGCGATGAAACCACCAAAGATGTGCTGATCGAGAGCGCGCTGTGGTCGCCCGTCAATATCGCCCAGACCGGGCGCAAGCTTGGCATAACCTCCGATGCGCGCTACCGTTTTGAACGCGGGATTGACCCGGCTTTCACGCAGGAAGGGTTAGAGCAGGCCACAAAAATGGTGCTCGATCTGTGTGGCGGGGAGCCCAGCCAGCCCCTGCTGGCCGGTGCCTTGCCGGAAAACGACCGCCTGATCGATTTTCCGCTCCGTGAGGTCAAGCGCCTGACCGGGCTGGAACTGCCCGCAACGGAAATGACCGCCATTCTCAAGGCGTTGGGGTTCTGGGTTTCCGGAACCGGGCCTGTGGTCAAGGTATCCGTGCCCTCCTGGCGGCCGGATGTCGAAGGCAAGGCCGATCTGGTCGAAGAGATCATCCGTATTGCCGGGTTGGAGCGCGTGCTCTCGCAGCCGATGGCGCGCGAAGACCATGTGCATGCCACGGTACTCACCCTGCTGCAAACCCGCACCCGAACCGCGCGCCGTGCGCTGGCCACACGCGGCATGGTGGAAGCGGTTACCTGGTCGTTTATCGCGCAAAAAGCCGCCGCGCTGTTCGGAGGCGGGCAAGAGCCTCTGCGCCTTGCCAACCCGATAGCCGCCGATTTGTCAGATATGCGCCCCAGTCTGCTGCCCGGCCTGATCGCCGCCAGCCAGCGCAATTCGGATCGCGGCATGCCCGATCAGGCCTTGTTCGAGGTCGGGCAGGTGTTTATCGGCGCCGGAGAAAAAGACCAACGGATCGCCGCCGCCGGGTTGCGGCGCGGATTTTCGAGCGCGCAGGGCCAGGGTCGCCACTGGCAGGGCCAGAGCGAAGCGGGGGTGTTTGAGGCCAAAGCCGATCTGATGGCGTTGCTTGGGGCGCTCAATATCCCGATGGGCGGGCTGCAAGTGATCGCGTGCGATGCGCAAACCGCACCCGCTTTCCTGCATCCGGGGCGCTCGGCGCTGCTCAAAATGGGCCCCAAGGAAACCCTCGGGTTTTTTGGTGAGCTGCATCCGCGTGCGCTTGAACTGCTGGGTGCAGAAGGCCGGATCGCGGCCTTTGAAATACTGCTTGATCCGCTGCCGGTGCAAAAACGCAAGGCCACGCGCGCCAAGCCCAAGCTTGATCTGCCGGATCTACAGCCCCTCACGCGCGATTTCGCCTTTGTGGTCGATGCAAGCGTGCCTGCTGAAACGCTTCTCAAGCTCGCGCGCGGGGTGGACAAGGCCTTGATCGAGGATGTGCGCATTTTTGATCGTTATGCAGGCAAGGGCGTGGAACCCGGCAAGGTATCACTGGCCCTGTCGGTACGGTTGCAACCGCGCGAGAAAACCCTCCAGGAGGCCGAAATCGAGGCGTTCTCGGCGCGCTTTGTGGCAGAGATCGGGCAAAAAACAGGCGCGATATTGCGATAGTGCAATAAACTCACCCTTTAAATAAATGCGCGAATGCCTACATAAAGGGGAGAAGCGTGCTTTTTGGCGCGCTGTTACCCATTTGCAAACGCCATGAAAGGGTGTTCCATGACCAAAGTGCTGGTTCTTTATTATTCAAGCTACGGCCATATCGAAACCATGGCGGATGCCGTTGCGGAAGGCGCCCGCGCGGGCGGCGCACAGGTCGCTGTCAAGCGCGTGCCTGAAACCGTACCGACCGAGATCGCCACCAAAAACCATTTCAAACTCGACCAGAAAGCGCCTATCGCCACGGTTGAAGAGCTGGCCGATTACGATGCGATCATTTTTGGCATGCCAACCCGCTTTGGCGGAATGCCCGCACAGATGCGCAGCTTTCTCGATCAAACCGGCGGGTTGTGGTTCGCAGGCAAGCTGATCGGCAAGGTTGGCAGCGTGTTCACCTCCACCG
>CAZGKS010000273.1:0-2529 GCA_964526275.1 uncultured Methylobacterium sp.
GCTTTCGGTCGCCAGCGCCAATGCGATCCGCAAACGGATGGATGAAAAGCTCTCCGGTATCGCACCGGACCATCTTTTGGCGGTCTCGGACGAGGTTCTGCGCGAATGCGGGCTTTCCGGCCCGAAAATCCGCACCTTGCGCGCGCTCTCGGAAGCGGTGGTCACGGGCGCGCTGCCCTTCGACACGCTGGGCGATATGCCCGTAGAAGAAGCGCACGCCGCCTTGGTGAAAATCCACGGCATCGGGCCATGGACCGCAGAGGTCTATATGATGTTCTGTTTGGGCGTGCAGGATATTTTCGCCCCCGCCGATCTGGCGTTGCAGGAAGGCGCCAAACTCGCCATGGACCTTGAAAAACGCCCGACAACGCGGGAAATCGCGGTTATGGCAGAAGCTTGGAAGCCATGGCGCGCGGTAGCCGCCCGCCTGCTCTGGGCCTATTACGCCCATGCCAAGAAACGCCAGGGGGTGGTTTCCACATGAGCCAGAAGGATCCAGACCCACAACAGGCGGGTGCGCGCGCAAATGTGATCAATCTGCGTCTTGCGCGCAAAGCCAAGGCGCGGGCGCAGGCAGAACAACACGCCGAACAGAACCGCATCACCTTTGGCCGCAGCAAAACCGAAAAGGCGCATATAAAGGCTGAAAAAGCCCGGATTGAGCGGATCTTTGCCGCCAAAAAGCTCGAAAAGGACGAAACAACCAAACCGCAAACAACCGAGCCTCAAACAATCAAGTGATGCATTTGCAACATGCCTGCGATCCGCCCCGACATGCTGACAAGAGCCGTGGCCGATAGCCGGGCAACGGATCCGGAGAGATTTTTACCGATCGTATGCCTTCTCTTCTGCGCGATCACACCCCCCGCGCGATCGTGTGTTGACTTCCGATCAGGCTCGCTCTAATTCTCGCCATCTGCGTGGCTGTCTTCAAGCAGTCCGGCAGGAATGGACGCGCCTTTCCCTTGGACAAGGGGCTACTGCGGGTATGATGTAATGGTAGCTTGTCAGCTTCCCAAGCTGAACGCGAGGGTTCGATTCCCTCTACCCGCTCCAGACATTCCATTACAAAAACCACACGCCATATCACGTATGTGAAATCTATCGCCGGGCATGATCCTTGCGGCGTTACAGCGCATCCTTGCGCACCGGATAAGCCCCTTTGAGTGCGGGTTTGAGGCCATCAAGACACGCAAGCCCTTGCAAGACACGCAAGCCCTTGAACCTGATGTGACGGAAACACGTCACGCTCTTATCTCGATGTTGAAGAACGCGTCTTTTGCTTGTGAGGATTCCATCAAAAGCAAAAACGCTATAAACAGGGGGTTACTGGCTCTCTGGCCCCTTGCTCTCTGGCCCTTTATCGGCGGGGGTACCCTCGCTTCGCCCCGGTTCGGCCTGCCCCGGTTCGGCCTGCTTGGGCAGCGCGGCAGGGGAAACCTCCGCGCGCTGCGGTGGCAAGCCCGCCAGAAAGGCCGGAACATCCTTGATAGGCCCCATACCATAGGGTACGACATGCGGCGCACCGGGATAGACCTTGCGCGTCACGACACCCGGCTTGGCCAAAACCGCCAAAGCCGCCGAATCCTCAACCGGCACCACCTTATCCGCATCGCCATGCACGATCAGAATGGGCGTTGCAACCGCACCAATCCAGCGGTCGGAGCGAAAGGTATCGATCATAACGCGCGCAACCGGCAACCACGGATACGCCGCCTGGCCGCGCGCCAAAATCGAGAAATACGGGCTATCGAGCACAACCGCCTTGGCCTTTACACTGCGCGCCAGATGCAGCGTTACGCCTGTGCCCAAAGATTCGCCGAACAGGACAAGGCGTTCTGGTGCAATCCGGCTGGCCAGATCCGCATAAAGATGCGCTGCATCGTCGTGAAGCAACATTTCCTCCGGCGCGCCCTCGCTGCCGCCATATCCGCGATAGGACATGGCAAGCAAGCCAGCGCCTTCGGAGGTCATCGCCACAAAGCGCTCGGCGCGGCGATCGAGATTACCGGCATTGCCGTGGAAATAGAGGTAAACCGGCGCCTCCGCGTTAAGGGGCGGTACCCACCAGCCCCGCAAGCGCACTCCATCGCGCGCGCTCACTTCAACGGCTTCCCCCCGCACGAGGCCATGCGCCTTGGGGTCGAGCATGCCCGGCGCGCGTTTGAAGACAAAGCTGCGCTGAAACGTCGCCATGCCGCCAATAATCGCAAAATAAACAACCGCCAGCGCCAGCACCACGCTAAACAGGCGGAAAGGTCGAATTTTGCGCAACATATCTCAAAGCTCCGGCTAAAAATGGGCCCTATTCCGGCCTTCAGGCCTAAACACCAACCAAGCGAAGCGCCCTACGATTAATGCGCTATGCCTTTGACAATCGCTTCGGTGACCTTCTTGGCATCGCCAAACAGCATCATCGTGTTATCGCGGAAGAAAAGCTCGTTCTCAACCCCGGCATAGCCCGACCCCATACCGCGCTTGATGAACAGCACCGTCTTCGCCTTCTCGACGTCGAGCACCGGCATGCCG
>CAZGKS010000274.1:0-2513 GCA_964526275.1 uncultured Methylobacterium sp.
CGTGGCTGTCATAGTGGAACCGCTTCACAGTTGCCTCCTTGATCGTGCGGTTCATCCGCTCGACCTGCCCCTTCGTCCACGGATGGTTTGACTTGGTCAGTCGGTGTTCGATCCCGTTGGTCTTGCAGATCATGTCAAAACGCATTGGCCTGGAATGGATGGTATTTCGGTTTCTGGGCTGTTCAGCGAACGTGACCTTGCCCCCAAGTTTTATCCAGTTCTGAGTTCGTTTCCGGGGTTGGGTTTGCCCTGATGGGCGGTGGATGCGGCGGGCGATGGCGCGGAGCTTGTCACGTTGCGCAGCGCTATAGCCCGACGCGGGTTGAAGGTGGAGGCGAACTCGGCCGGCGTTTGCCATCCTGGGGTCAGGACTCCTTATCGTGGATGGTTGGCGTGATTTTGGTGAGCAAAAGGACAGGAAAAGCCCGAAAAGCGTGCCCCATGGCACGGTTGAGGGGTTTGACGTATCCGTTTGCCGCCAAAATCGCGTCCGGAGGATTGCGAGAAAAGGAAAGAAAAAACGCCCTATAAACTTGTAAAACAAGGGATATTCTTTCTTTTTCGATGCGACCAACCTTCCATGTTTAATGGGTCCTGCCCCTGGTTGCGAGTGGGGCCGCGAGCCGTTGTAATCGGCCTGCCAGATGGCCAGAACCGCTCGAGCGTGGCTCAGGGACGAGAACAGCGTCTCATTGAGCAGCTCATCGCGCAGGCGAGCGTTGAAGGACTCGATAAAGCCGTTGTAATCGGCTTGCCCGGGGCAATGTAATGCCATTCAACACGCGCTTGATCGGCCCATGCGAGGATGGCATTGCTGGTGTGCCATTGTCGCTGACAATCATTCTCGGTCGCCCGCGTTCTGCGATGAGCCGATCCAGCTCCCGGGCAACGCGCGCCCCCGATAGCGATGTATCCGCCACCAGCGCCAGGTTCCCACGCGTGCAATCGCGAGCACACGGAAGCCATAGTGATCCGGAACGGATCGCGTTCTGCAATCCTATAGCCCATCGGTGAACTGGTCTGAGACGAAGTCGAGTGACCAGCGCTCGTTGGGCCGTAGCGGCACGAGCATGGATGCGCGCGTCCCGATGGCCCGTTTGCGGCCGCCACGGCGCCGAACGCAGAGCTTCTCTTCCCGGTGGAGCTGGAAGAGCTTCTTGTGGTTCACCGCCAGCCCCTCGCGCTTGAGCATCACGTGCAGACGCCTGTACCCGAAGCGTCGGCGTTCCCGCGCAATGGCGCGCATGCGCTCCCGAAGCACGGTGTCATCGGGGCGGATCGATCGATATCGGATCGTCATGCGGCAGCAGCCAATGGCTTTACACGTCCGAAATTTCTTTCCCAAAATCCTGCACTCATGCCGTGGTGCGCCACGAGATGCGCGACAGCTTTCCGCTTGGCAGCGGGCGTCACCATTTCTTTCCCTGAAGGTCTTTCAGCGCGACATTGTCGAGCATCGCGTCCGCGAGCATCCGCGTGAGCTTGGCGTTCTCGTCCTCCAGCGCCTTCAGACGCTTGGCTCCGACACGTCCATGCCGCCGTATCTGGCTTTCCATTTGTAAATGCTGGCGTCACTGGCGCCATGCTTCCGGCAGAGCTCCGAGACGGGGACGCTCGCCTCCTGCTCCTTCAGGATCGCGATGATCTGCTCCTCGCTGAACCGGCTGCGCTTCATGTTCTGGTCCTTTTCGATATGGCCAGAACGAACTTCAACCTGGATTAGGTCAGAGGGGCAGATGCGATCCTGGAGGAAGATACGTGGGTAACGCGCGTTTTGCTGCAGCATTATGGCATAGAAACCCCGTTGCTCGCTTGCCATGACCACAACGAAGAGCGCATTGCCGATAAGGTGATCGCCCGCCTTGCGGCAGGGGAGGCCTTGGCGCTGGTGCCGTTGCCGGGCGCTTCGGCACTGTTGGGGGCTTTGGTCGTTGCCGGGCTGCCCACCGAGAAATTCTATTTTGAAGGGTTTTTGCCGCCCAAAAGCGGCGAAAGGCGGCAGCGGCTTGCTTCTGGCGAGATAAAGGGTGTTGACGATCGATCATCTTTTTGCGCTCAGCAATCCCGCCTTGGTGAGCGCGCCGGCTAAAAAACCGTTCGTCAGGGTCCGTTCCCCGATTTTCGCTTGGCGTTCCTTCACGTCAACCGGCGGAGGCGCGTCCGGCTTGCCTCCACCGAAAACCCCGGTAGCTCCTTCGAGAAGATGATCCCGCCAGCTCTTGATCGCATGCGCATCAAATTGCGTGACCAGTTGGGCCAGCGTCTTCTCGCCCGTCACGACAGCAAGCACCACCTTCGCCTTCAAAGCTAGAGCGTTTCCAGCGAAGATTGAATCGCCTGAAACGCTCTAGCTCTTTGTTTTAACGCAATTCCGGACGCGAAACCGGTTCCAACGATCGCTGGAATTGCTCTAGGCTGCTGTTCCGGCGCGCTCTGACCGGGCGCTTTGGCACGTATCTGTCACATCTCGGAAGATAGTAGGGCTGTTTTCTGAACAACTCTGGTTTCAGTTT
>CAZGKS010000275.1:0-2420 GCA_964526275.1 uncultured Methylobacterium sp.
GTCATGAAAGGATAGGAAGATAAAAACACGTTGGTGGATAGGTTTTCAGAACGGTCTTCTTTTTGAAAAGGCCGCTATTTCTTTTTGAAAGGATTAAACCCGCCCAGTCCCGGCATGCCGCCCATGCCAGGCAATCGGCCGGGCAGGCCGCCGATACCCGGCAAACCGCCCGGCATTTTGAGGCCGCCGGGTCCGGAGAGCTGTTCGAGTTGCTTTTGCGCCTGCGCCAGCGCTTCCGGCGAGAGCCCGCCGGGTGCGCCGCCACCGGAAAAACCACCGGGGGGCAAACCACCCGGCGGCATGGCGGGCATGCCGCCGCCCATGCCGAACAGGTTACCCAGCCCAGCCATCGGCCCGCGCCCGCCCTTGCCGACCATTTTCATCATATCGGCCATACCGCGATGCATTTTGAGCAGCTTGTTGATCTCTTCGGGAGAGGTGCCCGAGCCGGAGGCAATGCGTTTCTTGCGCGAGGCTTTGAGCACATCTGGGTTGCGGCGCTCGGTGGGGGTCATCGAGCCGATAATCGCCACTTGCCGGGCGAGCATCTTGTCGTTTACCCCCGCAGCCGCCATCTGGTCCTTGGCTTTGGCAACGCCCGGCAGCATGCCCATCAGGCCGCCAATCCCGCCCAGCTTTTCCATTTGCCGCAATTGATCGCGCAGATCATTGAGGTCGAACTTGCCCTTGCGCAGCCTTTCGGCCATCGCGGCGGCTTTTTCGGCATCGATATTGGCTGCGGCCTTTTCGACCAGGCTGACAATATCCCCCATGCCCAGAATGCGCCCGGCGATCCGGCTGGGGTGAAAATCTTCCAGCGCGTCGATTTTTTCGCCAACGCCCATTAATTTGATCGGCTTGCCGGTTACCGCGCGCATGGAGAGCGCTGCACCGCCGCGCCCGTCGCCATCCACACGGGTGAGCACAATGCCGGTAATCCCCACGGCTTCATTGAAGGCGCGGGCGGTGTTCACGGCATCCTGCCCGGTCAGGGCATCGGCCACCAGCAGCACCTCATGCGGGCGCACAGCCTCACGCACGCGCGCCACTTCGTCCATCAAGTCAGCATCCAGCGTGATACGGCCAGCGGTATCGAAGATAACCACGTCATATCCGCCCAGCCTTGCGGCCTGTTCGGCACGCTTGGCGATGGCCAGCGCATCTTGCCCGGCGACGATCGGGAGAACATCGATCCCGTTATCGCGCCCCAGCACGGCCAATTGTTCCATGGCCGCCGGGCGCCTTGTATCGAGCGAAGCCAGCAGCACTTTCTTTTTTTGTCGGTCCGCCAGGCGTTTGGCAATTTTTGCGGTTGTGGTAGTCTTGCCCGACCCTTGCAAGCCAACCATGAGCACGCCGACCGGCGGGGTTGCGACAAGATCGATCGGTGATTCATCGGTGCCCAGCATGTCGACCAGTTGATCGTGGACAATCTTGACCACCATCTGGCCGGGAGTGACCGATTTGACAACCTCTACGCCGACAGCGCGCGCACGCGCTTTTTCCACGAAATCACGCACGACATCAAGCGCGACATCGGCCTCCAGCAACGCACGCCGCACCTCGCGCATCGCTTCCGTGACATCCTTTTCGCTCAGCGCACCGCGACCGGTGAGCTTGTCGAGAATGCCGGAAAGGCGATCCGAAAGGGTTTCAAACATCGTCAGGCGCTCCTGAAACGCAGCGTATAAGGACAGACACAGCACAAGGGCAGATATAGCCTATGCGCACGGCCTATGAGCACGCATCCCTAAGGGAGAGAATGCCCTATAGATAAGCACAACGCAGAACGCGCCCGGGGGCGCAACGCGCTGCCGGACGTTTGTGCGGTGTACCGCAAACCAAGCACATGCAAGCAGGCGCCCGCATACGGGCACTCCAAGGCAGGTGCGCAACAACCTTGCGGCTGAAAACGCGTTTTTCCTACCCCACTTTATCCCCCCCGTCAACAAACCCGGCGCGCGCGCGCAATTTTGGTTGGCACCGGGTATTTTGATGTGGGGTATTTTGGGGTCAAGTATTTGGTGCCAAGCATTTTGGACCCTTGCCCCGCAGGCACCGCTGGCGAGCGGCCCTGAATGTCGGGCTTGCGGCGCGGGCAAATAGATTTTGGACAAGAAAATATCAGACAAGGAAATGTTGAAGGCGGTTTTATAGCGTCTTTTGCTTTTGATGGAACAATCAAGAGCAAAAGACGCATTCTTCCACATCGAGATAAGAACGTGATGTGTTTCCATCAAAACACGTCATGCTCCAGGGGCATGCCCCATTAAACATGGAAGGTTGGTCGCATTGAAAAGGAAACATCATCCCTTATTTTACAAATCATTTGTTTTACAAGTGGATAGGTCGCTATTTATTTCCTTTTTCTCGCAATCCTCCGGACGCGATTTTGGCGGCAAACGGATACGTCAAACCCC
>CAZGKS010000276.1:0-2402 GCA_964526275.1 uncultured Methylobacterium sp.
CTATCCCCCTCCCTCTCAAATCCCTCCCCCATGCAGGAGCCACCCGATGCCGGATCCCGCCAGCCTCGCGCTCTATTTTGGTGCCGCCCTGGTGCTGGCGCTCACCCCCGGACCGGGGATATTTTATGTCGCCGCCCGCACGCTTTCGGGCGGCCGCGCGGAGGGCATTGCCTCCTCTCTGGGGACGGGGCTTGGCGGTCTGGTGCATGTGCTGGCGGGCGCTATCGGCATTTCTGCCGTAATAATGGCCAGCGCGCAGGGCTTTACAGCGCTCAAGCTGGTGGGCGCCGCCTATCTGCTCTGGCTGGGGTTTCGCACCTTCAAAGATGCCCGCGCCCCTCTCCAAATCCTGGAGGCGCAGGCGACAATGCAGGGCTCGCCTAAGCTACCCCCGCCGGGCAGCACGCATCGCGCCTTTCGCGAAGGGGTGCTGGTGGAAGCGCTCAACCCGAAAACCGCCGCGTTTTTTCTGGCCTTCATCCCGCAATTTGTCGATCCGCTGGCGGGGAATATCGGGATGCAATTTGCTTTTCTGGGCACAATTTCGGTAGCGCTCAATACGTTGGTGGATCTTGCCGTGGCCCTTGCCGCCAGCCGTATCCGCCGCAGGGTAACCACCCAGCCTAACCTTATCGAGCGCCTGCGCCAAGGCTCCGGCCTTACCCTGATGGCCTTGGGCGTGGGGCTGGCGCTGGTGAAACGCCCGGCGTGAAGCACCCCAAATGAAGCATCCGGAGGCAGGACAAAGCGTTTTTTCTCTTGATGGAATCATCGAGAGAGAAAGACGCGTTCTTTAACATCGAGACAGAGCGTTTTTGCTTTTGATGGAACCATCAAGAGCAAAAACGCTCTCGCCAGAGGCACAAAATCACCCCGCACCCCGCATAATACCAATGGCCCTGGATGCTGACGCATAAGGCCATTGAAGAAAAAGAAAATATCTTATTTCTATCAAGGGATAAGATAGTTTCGTGACGAATACCAAAGAGTCCTTTTCAAGGGCCTTTGGTATAAGCCCTCTCGCCCTACCCAATCGCCATCAGGCTGGCATTGCCGCCCGCAGCGGCGGTGTTGGTGGAAATCGCCACCTCTTCAAGCAGCCAGAGCGGATCAAACCCCTCCCCCTGCTGGCACGCGGCGGGGGAGAGCGCCTGCATCCCGATAATCGCGCCCGGCAGCGCCGCAATCTGCTCGCACAGCGCCTGCAGCGCCGCCCCGGCATAATCGCACAACACCGCAGCAGGAGCCGCCGCCAACACATCCGCCGCCCCCGGCACGCGGAGCAACCGCGCTTCGACCTCCGGCGGCAGAGTGCCCATAGCGGCCAAAGCGGGGTTGGAAGCGCTGATCACGGCGCGATTACCGGTCGCAAGCACCGCACCCAATGCCGCACGCAGCACCGCCGCATCTGCCACCAGCACGCCGATCTTGCCGCGTGGGCGCAGGGCGTAAACATTGCGCTCGCCCACCGGCCCGGCAAGCTCGGTTTGCGCGCCCACAGGCGCTTGCGCGCCGTAAGCGAGCACCCGTGCGGCGTCTTGGGCAAAGCCTGCCACACGCAAGGTATCGGCATAAACCCGCGCAGCCTCTGGCAAGGGCGGGCGCGCCATATCGGGCACGGTATCGGGCGGGGTGGAGGCCAGCAGCCGCGCCAGATACAGCGGCCCGCCCGCTTTGGGGCCCGTGCCGGAAAGGCCGCGCCCGCCGAACGGTTGCACCCCAACCGTCGCGCCGATCATGTTGCGGTTGATATAAAGGTTCCCGGCCTCGATTTTGCCAACCACACGGGCGATGGTTTCATCAAGCCGCGTATGGAGCCCGAAGGTAAGCCCAAACCCGCTCTCGTTGATCTGCGCAAGCAGGGCATCGAGCCCGCTGCGCTTGTAGCGCAATACATGCAGGACCGGGCCGAAAACCTCGCGCTCGACATCGGCAATGCGGGTGATTTCGATCAAAGTGGGCGCCACAAAAGTGCCATGCGCGGCTTCTTGCGGCAAAGGCAGGCTATGCACCATAAACCCGCGCGCGCGCATCGCCGCAATATGCGCCAGAATATCCCTTTGCGCCTGCGCATGGATCACAGGGCCAATATCGCGCGCCAACCAATACGGGTTGCCGATCGCCAGTTCGGCCATCGCCCCCTTGAGCATGGCCAGAATGCGCGGCGCGGCTTCTTCCTGCACGCATAAAATCCGCAAGGCCGAACAGCGCTGCCCGGCAGAATCGAACGCCGAGGCGATCACATCCCCCACCACCTGTTCGGCCAGAGCGGATGAATCGACGATCATCGCGTTCTGGCCGCCGGTTTCCGCAACCAGCGGAAGGGGGCGGCCATTGACCAGCACCCGCCCCGCCAATTGGCGCTGGATAAGCCGCGCCACCTCGGTCGAGCCGGTGAACAC
>CAZGKS010000277.1:0-2366 GCA_964526275.1 uncultured Methylobacterium sp.
TCGCAAAGCTATAATGTCGGTACAATCCGCAATTCAGACCTGATCACCAACGAACTGCGCGCGAGCGTGAACTACCGTTTCTGATCACATAGCGGCCGCTGCCACAAACCTCACAGCCTTACGCTGGGGTGCCTTGTGCCCTGCGACAAAGCGGCAA
This sequence comes from uncultured Methylobacterium sp., assembly GCA_964526275.1. Taxonomy (GTDB): domain Bacteria; phylum Pseudomonadota; class Alphaproteobacteria; order Rhizobiales; family Beijerinckiaceae; genus Rhabdaerophilum. Next base: position 158 of record CAZGKS010000277.1, read on the forward strand.
CAGGTAAGGATTTATTAATTTCACCGGTCTGTTTATCCCGAAAATGCGCAAATGCGGCAAAAAAGAGGCAAAATCGCCTTATTTTTGCGCGAATGGGGTTTCACACAGACGGGGAATTCAAGCGCTCCTCGCCATGGCAGGGGTGTGGTCTGCATCGTTTTTTAAAACCGGGGCGCTCTTTTGGAGCCTCTGGATTGTCTATCAAGGAGAAGAGTAATGACAAAAATGACCCTAATGGCCGCCTTGGCCGCAAGCCTTGTCGCCACAGGCGCGGTTGCTGCCGATCTGCCGCGTAAATCGGCCCCGGTTGCGCCGATCGTTTATAAACCCGCCACGCCCATTTTCACCTGGACCGGGTTTTATATGGGTGCCAATGCCGGTTATGGCTGGGGTTCTGCCACGGGGGCGGATCGCGCTTCTTTCAAAGACCCGACAGGGTTTATTGGCGGCGGTCAGATCGGCTATAACCATCAGGTGGATCGCTGGGTGTTCGGCCTTGAAACCGATCTGCAATATTCTGCCATGACCGCTACGCTTGCTGGCGTTAAGGGCTCTATCCCCTATTTTGGCACGGTGCGTGGCCGCGCCGGTGTGGCGGTCGATCGCTTCCTGCCCTATCTGACCGCCGGTTTTGCCTATGGCGGGCTGAAGGGTTCCGATGCGACCACCAGCGGCAGCAGCACCAGCTATGGCTGGACAGCCGGTGCGGGCGTGGAATACGCCTTCGATCGCAACTGGTCGGCCAAGCTTGAGGGGCTTTATGTCAACCTCGCTAAGAAAAACGTTGCGGGCTACAATGTTGGCGCCAATGCCAGCATTTTGCGCGCGGGTGTCAATTACCGGTTCTAAGGTTGCGCGCCTGCCTGTCTATATAATACCAATGGCCTTTGATGCTGACGCATAAGGCCATTGAAGTGAACGAAAATATCTTATTTTATCAAGGGATAAGATCTTTTCGTGACGAATACCAAAGAGTCCTTTTCAAGGACCTTTGGTATAAGGGCGCAGGAGACGACCGCGTTCCAGCCAGGTAACCCAAGGGGCACGGCCTTTGCTGTGCCCCTTTTTTATGCATTCATGGCGCGTGTTCTGGGCGCTATTTGGGAGGTTTGCCCATGCCATGCGGTTTCGCTTGCAACGATGCGTGAAAACCCACATGGTAGACACCTTGCAACAGGATACACATACCGCATGGTGGTTCAACAATCGCACGCTCCAGGGCAGCACGAAGCGAATGAGCGGTTTATGGTATCCGCCTGTTCTCAATGCCAAACTCGTCATTTGTCCATTTGTGCCGCATTCGGGACGGAAGAGCTGATTACGTTGGATCACGTGGTTCAACATCGCACATTGCCGCCCAAAACGACGTTGTTTGATTTCGGCCAACCGGTCGATGCGGTTTATTCTATTTCCGAGGGCACGGTGCGGTTGTTCCGCCTGCTTTCAGACGGACGGCGCCAGATTGTTGGCTTTGCGATCAAAGGGGCTTTTCTGGGGGTAACTTTGCCTGCCACCTTTGATCTTAGCGCCGAAAGTATTGATACCGTGCGTATGTGTCGTATTCCGGTGCAGACTTTCCGCGCGATGATTGATGAAAAACCGCATCTGTTGCGTAAATTGCACGAGCTGACCGCCCGGGAATTGCAGGCTATTCAGGGCCAGGTCATCTTGTTGGGGCGGCGCAATGCTGAAGAGCGTATCGCGACGTTTTTGCTGGCGCATCGCGAGCGTCTGGCGCGCTTCTCGCCGTGTTCGGTAACGGTGCCGCTGGTGATGAGCCGCACGGATATTGCTGATTATCTTGGCTTGACGATTGAAACGGTCAGCCGCACGATTTCCAAATTCGCACGCGAAAAACTGATCGTTGTGGTGCCGGATGGCGTGCGGTTGCTGGATATTGAAAAACTTAATCATCGTGCCAATGAAGCATAAAATATATAATAGCTAAAATTGTACATGTAAATTTTAAACTATATCGACAAAAAACGAAACAACTCGAACTATCCATCCTTCATAGATTCAAAACTTATCCTTGATAAAAAATAGGCAAGCAAAAATAAGACATGAACTGTTTTATTGTTTGCGAATTTTAGCATCTGCACCTAGAGCGTTTCCAGCGATGGTTGAATCGCCGAAAACTCTCTATCTCTTTGCTTTAACGCAATTCCGGACGCGAAACCGGTTCCAACGATCGCTGGAATTGCTCTAG
>CAZGKS010000278.1:0-2351 GCA_964526275.1 uncultured Methylobacterium sp.
GCATAAAAGCAGCCCTTTGCTGCCTGCTGCAAAAGGATCCACCATGCCCGCATCTGCCCTGCGCTCCACCCACCCAGAAACCCCCGGTTCTCTGCTGGTTTTCGGCGCCGGTAAAATGGGCGGTGCCATGCTCAAAGGGGCACTGGCCGCCGGGTGGCAGGCTTCATCGCTGAAAATTATCGACCCCTCTCCCTCCGAAGACATGACAGCCTTGGCCACAAAAACCGGTATCGCGCTCAACCCGGCAGCGCCCAAACCCGTGAACATGGTGCTTTTGGCGATCAAACCGCAAATGCTGGCGGAAGCCGCTACCACCCTCGCCCCCTGGCTCGATGCTCATACGGTGGTTGTTTCTATCCTTGCGGGAAAAACCATCGCCGCTCTGCGCGCCCACCTGCCGCAAACCGAAAAAATCGTCCGCGCTATGCCCAATACCCCCGCAGCGATCGGGCGTGGGGTAACCGGCGCGTATCCCTCCCCGGCCTTGACAGCCGAGGAACGCGCCCGCGTCCAAGCCCTGCTGGAGACCACCGGCACGCTCCTATGGCTGGCCGATGAACCCCTCATCGATGCCGTAACCGCCATTTCCGGCTCCGGCCCCGCCTATGTCTTTCATCTGGTCGAAGCCCTTGCCGCCGCCGGGGAGGCGCTTGGCTTGCCCGCGCCCTTGGCCATGGTGCTTGCCCGCACCACCCTTGAAGGCGCCGGTGAATTGCTGCACCAGCAGCCGGAACTCTCTGCCGCAACCTTGCGGCAAAACGTCACCTCACCGGGCGGCACCACCCAAGCCGCCCTCACCGTGTTGATGGATGAAGCAAGCGGCCTCCCGCCCCTGATGCAGCGCGCAACCTTGGCCGCAAGAAACCGCGCGCAAGCCCTCAACGGGTGAGACCGATAGCCTTGGATGCTGACGCATAAGACCCTTGAAGGGAACGATCTTGTTTTATCAAGGGATAAGATCGTTTCGGGACAAAGGCCAAAGAACCCCTTTCAAGGATCTTTGTATAATCCGGCCGGCCGGTAGCCTTGTCTAGAGCAATTCCAGCGATCGTTGGAACCGATTTCGCGTCCGGAATTGCGTTAAAACAAAGAGAGAGAGAGCGTTATCGGCGATTCAACCATCGCTGGAAACGCTCTATCCCCAAAAAGGGCTTTGCTCCCCATCGGTTGTTTTGGCTACGGTTTGAGGGGATCTCCAGCTTTGTTTTGAACAAGCCCCGCTTGACGAAAATTTTTTTAAACATAAAATATATCGCGCGCCTATCGCGTTTTTGCGTTTAATGGAATCATCAAAAGCAAAGGACGCGTTCTTCCACATCAAGATAAGAGCAGAACGTGTTCCCGTTAAAACGCGTCCTGCTCTGGCAGATCGCCCGGCCCCCCAGTTGGGCACATCCTGCCACACACCCAAATACGCGATTAAAGCCGCCAAGACCGCTCCCAAAGCCTTCAGCGCGCCGCAAAGACGGCAGGAGCGTCCATAAGTTAGGGAGGAACCACCATGCCCGCGCCGACAAAACCCACGCCTCCCCTTTACCGCTCCGGGCTTGTCGATCCCTTCGCGCGCGATCGCCTGCCCCCGCGCGCGCGTTGGCCGGATTTGCTGCTGGATAACCCGTCCTTTCACTACCCGGAACGTCTTAATTGCGTCAGCGAGCTGGTTGATACCTGGCTCGCCAAAGGCCATGGCGCCGCCCCCTGCCTGTTCGCCCCCGGCCTGGAGGGCGCCCCGCCCCTGCAATGGAGCTACGCCGAACTTGCCGAAACCATCAACCGTATCGCCAATGTGCTGACCCAAGATCTGGGGATGGTCTCCGGCAACCGGGTGCTGCTGCGCGCGCCCAACACGCCGATGCTGGTAGCGATCTACCTTGCCATCCTGAAGGCAGGCGGTATCGTGGTTGCCACCATGCCGATGCTGCGCGCGGGCGAATTGGTCAAAGCGATCGATAAAGCCCGGATCGACCTCGCCTTATGCGATCATCGCTTGGTAGACGCCTTGGTGGAGGCGCAAACGCTCACCCCAAGCCTTCAGCGCATCGTGACCTTTGGCGCGGCGGACAGCGAAATCGAAACGCGCCTGGCAACGGCCTCGCCGCATTTTACCGCCTGCGATACCGCCCAGGATGATGTCTGCCTGCTGGGCTTCACCTCCGGCACTACCGGCGGCCCCAAAGCCACGATGCATTTTCACCGCGATGTTCTGGCCATCGCCGATGGCTACGCCAACAATATCCTCCACCCCACCCCGGCAGATCGCTTTATCGGCTCGCCCCCCCTGGGCTTTACCTTTGGCCTCGGCGGTCTGGTGTTTTTTCCGCTGCGCTTTGGCGCTTCCAGCGGTCTGGTTG
>CAZGKS010000279.1:0-2088 GCA_964526275.1 uncultured Methylobacterium sp.
CGCACAAGATCTGCGCCCCTAATTCGGTATTTATAACCTCGATGGGGTACCGATCCGGATAAAATCGTGCGATTTTGACCCCGTTTTGCGCGCAGATCTGTTCAAATTCCGGCGAGAGCAAAAACGCCAGCTCGTGTTCCCGGCTTTCCACTACGTCATCCGCAGCGCGCAAGGCATCATCGACATAGCCGGGATGGCACATCATAGCCGGGTGCTTACCCAAGGCGCGCAAGGCGGCAGCAAATTCGCGGCCATACTCGGCTCCAGTGAACGCAGAATAGCCCGAAAACCCCGCATTGAGCGTAAAGCCGCGCGCGCGCATGGTTTTGGCGAAACGCCCGGCCAGCAGCTTGACCATCAGCGCCTTGCGCGGTTGCGGGCGCTGCAAAATCGCGCCAAATCGATCGCCCGGATCGCGCAACCAGGGTTTTTGTGCGCAAGGACGGCCGGGCTTGTCAGCATAGCGGCGCATAAGCGCGTCAGCCAGCGCCGCCCGCACCCCCGGCAGGGCATGCACATGCTGATGCCCGTCGATAAAATCGGGCTCGCAGCCCATGGCCGCAAAAAACGCATCGAGCTGTGCCCCGATCTCCGCGCCAAGAAGCGCACGCCCAACCTGCTTGCGTTGCACGCCTTGTAACAGCGCTTTGAGCGGCATCAAGTGCCCATCGGGCGCAAGCGCGGAAGGGCCGGTCAAAGCGGGGCCGCAGGTGAGGTTAAGGTGCACGCCAAGCTCGGCCTTGCCTTTGAAGGGTAACAGCTTTTCGGCATCGGCAGGCCAGAACGGGCGGTTGGTCATGGCGCCGGTGCCGCTGATCCGCCCCGCTGCCAGCGCAACCAGAATGCCCGCACTCACCGCAGGCGAGAGCGCGTAATCATCGGCGATCAGCACCAAGGATTTCATGGTTATGCTCCATATGGACGACCAAGCAACAATGGTATAGGGCTTTAGCATCCAACGTAAAGCATCCGATATGAGCGCAAGATCGCATCCCCACCCTGAAATCACGGCGATCGTGCCGGTTTTCAACGAGGCAGATAACCTGCCAACCCTGATCGCCCGGCTTGCGGCGGTGTTGGGAGCGCATGCCCGCAGTTATGAGATCCTGTTTGTCGATGACGGCTCCTGCGATGATACCCTTGCCGTTTTGCGGCATTTTGCGACCACCGATCCGCGTATCCGCGCGCTGTCCTTCAGCCGTAATTTCGGCAAGGAAATCGCGCTGGCCGCCGGGATAGAGCACGCCTGGGGGCGGGCCGTGATTTTGCTCGATGCCGATTTGCAACACCCGCCGGAGGTAATCCAGACCTTTCTCGAAAAATGGCGGGAAGGGTATCTGATGGTTTATGGCCAGCGCACGGATCGCTCGCTCGACAGCCCGTTCCGGCGCTATTTCACGCAGAAATTCTATAGCGTTTTTGCCCGCTTCGGCGAAACGCCGCTCCCGCCTGGCGCGGGCGATTTCCGCCTGATGGACCGCAAGGTGGTGGATGCCCTGCGGCGGCTGGGGGAGCGCGCGCGTTTTTCCAAGGGGCTTTATGCCTGGGTAGGTTTTAAAAGTATCGGCGTGCCGTTTGATGTCGCCGAACGGCTGTCGGGAACGTCTAAATGGGGCTATCGCCAGCTCTCCCGCTTTGCCTTTGACGGCTTGACCTCTTTTTCAACGCTGCCGCTCAAACTGGCAACCTATATCGGGATTGTTGTTTCCTTTTTTGCTTTCGCCTATGCTTTGGTCATTGCCTTGCGCACCGCCCTTTACGGCATTGATGTCCCCGGTTTTGCTTCTTTGATTGTCTCCGTGATGTTCTTTGCGGGTATCCAGCTGGTGTTTTTGGGCGTGATCGGGGAATATATCGGCCGGATTTTTGCGGAAGTGAAGCGCCGCCCGCTTTATTTGGTGGCAGAAGAACTCAACGGCCCGCGTTCGGGCCATATCGAGCCCCCCTCCGAAGCAAATCTTGCCTCTGCGCGCGGTTCGCTCGCCCCTGTTGTGCTCCCCCCTGCTGGCGCTGAATGGCCGGGTTCAACGCCTTCATCCGCCGATCCTGCGCCCCTTGGTTCCACAGCCCCATCAACCCCCTGAGCCC
>CAZGKS010000279.1:2098-2334 GCA_964526275.1 uncultured Methylobacterium sp.
GCATCTCCAGCGCCCCCAAGATCTCCGAAAGATGATCAAAGCGTTTTTTTCCGTCGGTTTCTGGACCCTGCTTTCGCGCCTGAGCGGTTTTGCCCGCGATCTTCTGCTGGCGGGACTGCTGGGCGCGGGCCCGCTGATGGATGCCTTTACCATCGCTTTCCGGCTGCCCAACAATTTCCGGGCGATTTTTGCGGAAGGCGCGTTCAACACCGCGTTTTTGCCGGCCTATACGCGCC
>CAZGKS010000280.1:0-2331 GCA_964526275.1 uncultured Methylobacterium sp.
AAAACAAAGAGATAGAGCGTTTTCGGCGATTCAACCATCGCTGGAAACGCTCTAGGGTCAGGATCCATTAAACATGGAAGGTTGGTCGCATCGAAAAGGAAAGAGTATCCCGTGTTTTACACGTGGATAGGGTGTTTTCCTGTCCTTTTCCTGTCCTTTTGCTCACCAAAATCACGCCAACAATCCACGATAATGAGTCCTGCCCCTGGAGCGTTTTTAGCTTTGGATGGAAACGTCAAAAGCAAAAACGCGATAGAGCCTGCGGCGATAAAGCAGAAGCCGGTTTTGCGGAACACCGCGCCTTATATTTCCGGATTGTCAATAGTGGGTTGCGGATTGGCAAGCTTGCGCAGGGCAGGGCGATCGCGCAACACGATTTCCGGCCCATGAACTTTCACACCATACGGCGCCAGCGCGGCAAAGGCGCGCGAGAGCACCGCCGGCGCCATGCCAAGGCGCGAAGCAAGCACCCTTTTGTCGTAGGGAAGGGTGAAACGGCCCTTTTGACCAGATTGTTCATCGTGCAACATGATCCAATTGGCAAGGCGTTCCAGTCCGGAGCGCAGCTTGAGGTTTTTGACCTCCTTGACAACGTGGCGATAGGCCAGCGCCAGTTCAAGGGCGAGCGAGCGGGCAAAGCAGGCATCCTGGGTAAAATAGTGCCGTACGGTATCGGCTGGAATGAGCAAGATACGGCATGGCGACATCACGCGCGCCGATTTGAGATAAATCCGGTCGAGCACCACGGCCGCGACAATGAAGCTTTGGCCATAGCCGAGCACGGATACTGTGGTCTCGCGATCCGCATGGGCGGCGTAAATTTCGACCTGACCTTCCACCACGATATGGAGAAAATCGGCTTTGTCGCCTTCCCGCAACAATTCCAGATGGGCAGGAAATTTCTGAAGATACGAAATTTTTAAAATCGCCTCGATATGGGCGTCCGATACCCCCTTAAAGATCGGCAATTGGCGCGCAAGGGCCACATCTTCGGCTCGCATGGCAACACGTCTCCAAGGTTCATCTTGTCCAAGGTTCATCTTGCGCGGATGCGCGAGGGGTTAGGCGGATGTCGTTTCCGGAGTAAAATTTTATTCTTGATAAATGTCAAGAACAAGTTTTGCATTATCAATAAGGAAATTGATAAAAAAATAGGGTGTCTTTTCAATTGATTGGTCGGTCTTTGAAAATTCAAGAAATCCGGCTTGGGTTGATGCAGATCAACGTTTCAGGCGCGCGCTGACGGCAACGTTCGGTTCATCAAGATCGAACGTTGCCAATAAGGGGGCGGCCATGCGTATGGAAGCTGTTTCATCATCCGACCAAAGCCGGGCGCTATGGTTTTCGACACTGGCTTTTACGGTGTGTTTCGCAGTCTGGACGATTTTTGCGATTATCGGCATCCAGATCAAAAAAGATCTCGGCCTCAACGATACCCAATTCGGGTTGCTGGTTGGCACACCGATCCTTACCGGCTCGCTCATCCGCCTGATTTTAGGGATCTGGGCCGATCAATATGGCGGCCGGGTTGTGTATACCCTCACCATGTTGAGCGCGGCGGTGATGACGTTTCTGCTCACCTTTGCCTATGATTACCCGACCTTTCTGCTGGCTGCCTTGGGCGTGGGGATTGCGGGGGGGTCGTTTTCGGTGGGCGTTGCCTATGTCGCCAAATGGTTCCCGAAGGAAAAACAGGGCACGGCGCTTGGTATTTTCGGGGCAGGCAATGTCGGCGCTGCGGTGACCAAATTTGCCGCCCCCGTGATTATGGTCGCCTATGGCTGGAAAACGGTTGCCGTGGTCTGGGCGATTGCGCTCACCGTAATGGCGGTTGCTTTCTTTGTTTTCACCAAGGATGATCCCGACCTTGCCCAACGCCGGGCGATTGGGGCGAAGCCTGAGCCGCTTTCTGCGATGCTCGAACCACTTAAAAATGTGCAGGTTTGGCGGTTTTCGCTCTATTATTTCTTTGTATTTGGGGCGTTTGTAGCGCTTGCCTTGTGGCTACCCCGGTATCTGATCGGCGTTTATGGCCTCGACATTACCACCGCAGGCATGATCGGCGCGATGTATTCGATCCCCGCTTCGGTTTTCCGGGCGTATGGCGGGCATTTATCTGATAAATACGGCGCCCGCACGCTCATGTATTGGACCTTTCTGGTCTCGGTAGTCTGTACGTTTATTCTGTCATACCCCCCTACGCACTACGTGGTGGAGGGTATCCGTGGCCCGATTGCGTTCACAACGCGCATGGGGCTTGTCGGGTTTATTGGGGTTATTTTTGTGCTCGGCTTCTTCATGAGCCTGGGCAAGGCGGCTGTGTATAAACAC
>CAZGKS010000281.1:0-2323 GCA_964526275.1 uncultured Methylobacterium sp.
GCCACGGATAGCCCGGCATGATGCTCTCCGGAACCAAAGCGCGCGGGTTCACCAGGTGATCCGCCTGCCACTCGTCGGAGTACTTGCCGCCGACGCGGGCGAGGTCGGGCCCCGTCCGCTTCGAGCCCCACTGGAACGGATGGTCGTACATGCTCTCGGCGGCGAGGCTGTAGTGGCCGTAGCGCTCGACCTCGTCGCGCAGGGGCCGGATCATCTGGCTGTGGCAGTTATAGCAGCCCTCGCGCACATAAATCGCGCGCCCGGCCAGCTCCAGCGGGGTGTAGGGGCGGACCCCCTTCACCTGCTCGATGGTGGAGCGCAGGTAGAACAGCGGAGCAATTTCCACCAGCCCCCCGATCGCGACCACCACAATAACCCCGACCGCGAGAATAAGTGGGTTCTTCTCGAAGATGGCGTGTTTATGCCAAATAGACATGGAATCCTCCTTATTCCGCCGGAACGGCAACAGGTTGCGTGTTATCCGAGGCGGCAGCAGCTTCGGGCGAGCGGATCGTCATCCAGATATTATAGGCCATGATCAGCGAGCCGATCACGAACATGGCCCCTCCGAGCGCGCGGATGACATAGAACGGATGCATGGCATCCACGGTTTCAATGAAGGAATATTCCAGAAAGCCGAGCGCGGTATAGGCCCGCCACATCAGGCCCTGCATGATACCGGCAACCCACATCGCGGAGATATAGACCACAATTCCGAGCGTCGAGATCCAGAAATGCCAGTTGACGAGCTTCATGGAATACAATTCCTTGCGGTTCCATAGCCACGGTACCAGGCAATAAATCGCGCCGAACGAGACAAAGCCAACCCAGCCCAGCGCGCCCGAATGTACGTGCCCGATGGTCCAATCCGTATAATGGGAGAGCGAATTGACCGCCTTGATCGACATGAGCGGGCCTTCAAAGGTAGACATGCCGTAAAACGCGACAGACACCACCATCATGCGCAAAACCGGGTCGGTGCGCAGTTTATCCCAGGCCCCCGAAAGGGTCATGAGGCCGTTGATCATGCCGCCCCAGGAAGGCATCCACAGCATGATCGAGAAGGTCATGCCCAGAGTCTGCGCCCAATCGGGCAGGGCTGTATAGTGCAGATGGTGCGGACCCGCCCAGATATACAGGAAGATCAGCGCCCAGAAATGGATGATCGACAGGCGGTAAGAGTAAACCGGGCGCCCGGCGCGTTTGGGGATGAAGTAATACATGATCCCCAAAAACCCGGCGGTCAAAAAGAAACCCACCGCGTTATGGCCATACCACCACTGGAACATGGCATCTTGCACGCCCGACCAGACAATATAGCTTTTGGGGGAGAAGATCGAAACCGGAATAGTGGCGTTATTGCCCAGATGCAGCACCGCGATCGTGAGAATAAAGGCCAGATAAAACCAGTTCGCCACGTAAATATGCGGCTCCTTGCGCTTGTAAAGCGTGGCCACGAAGACCAGCAGATACGCAACCCATACGATGGTAAGCCACAGATCGGCATACCATTCGGGTTCGGCGTATTCCTTGCCTTGCGTGATCCCGAGCAGGTAGCCCGTGCCGGCAATGACAATGAACAGGTTATAGCCCAGCACTACGAACCATGGCGACAGATCCCCGGCCAGCCGGGCGCGGGAGGTGCGCTGGACGACATAAAACGAGGTAGCGATCAGCACATTGCCGCCAAACGCAAAAATCACCGCCGAGGTATGCAGCGGCCGCAAGCGCCCGAATTGTATCCAAGGCAGGTCGAAATTGAAAACCGGCCAAGCCAGCTGCAGGGCGATGATCAGCCCAACCAGAAACCCGGCGACGCCCCAGAATACCGCCGCGATTGTGGCGAATTTGATGGGGCCGTAATTGTAATTGGGCAGCCCGTTGAGCTCTTGCGCGGCAAAAGCGGGAACGCCCGCCAGGGAGCGCTTGCCGATGGCAAAAACCGCCGCCAACCCGGCAAAGGCAAACACATAGGCATGAAATGCATAGCCCGGATCAACGGCCCGGGAGGCTACAAAAACCGCAAACAGGGCCAGCGCAATCGCGGGCACCATCCAGGCGATCTCACTGGCGCTAAGCGAGCGAGTTTGGGTGTGGGATGTCATGAGGGTAATCCTTCCTCGGCATAACCGCGTGCAGGGTGGTCACACCAGCCCTGATCGTGCTCGTTCTGGTTATCGCGTTGCACCATGCCTGCGCCTTGACTCAAATCAAGCTTGCCGTGATTTTGCCATAAACCTTGGAGGGATACCTCCTCTTTCAACATAAGTTTCAGCCTCAAGGGGATTTGTTGAGGGGAATTGAAGGCGCGATGGATGAGGGC
>CAZGKS010000282.1:0-2322 GCA_964526275.1 uncultured Methylobacterium sp.
ATCTTGCCCTGAAACACCCCTTGCGCCGCCCCGTCCACCACACTGCGGAAAAGTTCGCGGCTGACCCCATGGGGCACCGCATGATCGACCACCAGGGTGTTATCGGCGTGTTGCTCCCCGCGCAGCAAGCTGGCGCCATTGAGCGTGACGCTGGCCCCCTCGCCCGAAAACCGCGCGAACACGCTATGGCGCGAGAGCACGCCGCCAAAAGTGACATTGAGCGCTTCGAGCGCGGCATTTTCGGCCAGATCCGCCGCAAGCGTAGAAAACACGCAGGCCGCATCGCCTGCCTCATTGAGCCGCATCAGGTGCAAACGCGCCCCCTCCGCCAGATGCGCTTCCACAACACTGTTTTGCTGATACGCCACCCCATCCGGGCCGTGATGGGTTTCGATAACGGTTGCGGCAACCTGCGCGCCCACACAGATCACCACGCGCGGGGCGATCATGTGCGGGGTGTCGAGCGCCGCAATAAACCGCAAGGACAAGGGTTCGGCCAGTGACCGGGTGATCTCGATCAACACGCCCTCTTGCGCCAGGACCGCATTGAGATCCACCAACGGGTCCACCGCCGCCCCCATGGCAGCGCCAAGGCTTACGCCCCCCTGCGCCAGAGCCTGGGTGAGCGGGGTAACGCGCACCCCCTCCGGCAGGACCGAGGCGGCGGGTGCTTGGCAATGGCCGTTGATAAAATCGAGCAGGGGCGGCACCCCCGCCAAAGCGGGCGCTGCCAGCGGAGCGGGCTGTGCCTGCGCACGCGCCAAAGGTGCAAGCTCGCGCAAGGCCGCCCGCGCATCGGTATAATGATACGCCTCGACCCGCTTGGAGGGCAAACCGGTTTTTTGCACGCGTGCAAAGGCTTGCGCGGCCCCCGGCAAGGCATGATCCGGCGAGAAATGGGCCGCAAGCGCGGTTTCGGCGGGGGTCTTGAGAGCCACGACGCTCATGCTGCGGCCTCGATATAATCGGCGTACCCGTTCTTTTCGAGCTCCAGCGCCAGCTCCTTGCCGCCCGATTGCACAATCCGCCCTTTGGCCATCACATGCACGCGGTCGGGCACGATATGATCGAGCAGGCGCTGGTAATGGGTGATGACCAGCATGCCGCGCCCGGCATTGCGCAAGGCATTCACGCCTTCCGAGACAATGCGCAAGGCGTCAATATCGAGCCCGGAATCGGTTTCATCGAGAATGCAATAAGCAGGGTCAAGCAGGCTCATCTGCAAGATTTCCATGCGCTTTTTTTCGCCGCCCGAAAAGCCGACATTGAGCGCCCGCTTGAGCATTTCGGGGTTGATCCCCAAGGTTTCCGCCGCAGCGCGCACGCGCTTCATGAACTCGCCGGGGGTATATTCGGCCTCCCCGCGCGCCTTGCGTTGCGCGTTCATGGCCGCTTTGAGGAAGGTCATGGTCGCAACGCCGGGAATTTCCAGCGGATATTGGAACGCCAGAAACAGCCCCGCCGCCGCGCGGGCATGGGGTTCCATCTCCAGAATGCTCTGGCCATTGAGCACAATATCCCCTTCGGTAACCGTGTAATCCTCTTTGCCTGCAATGACATAAGACAAGGTAGATTTACCCGAGCCATTGGGCCCCATAATCGCAGCTACCTCGCCGGGGTTAAGGGTAAGGCTAAGCCCGTTGAGGATTTTCTTGCCGTCGATCTCGACGTGGAGGTTGTTGATTTCAAGCATATTCATTCCTGTTATTGGGATAGGGATTGTTTGACATGATTAATATGATTGATTGCACGCCTAAGGCTTTCAGAGCGTTCTAAAGCCTGAGGAATTGACCACTCTTTTTCAACAAAAGGCCTCAAGGCTTCATTATATCCAAATCCCTGCTTGGGGGTTTTGGTGTCGGATGCCGAATTGGCGGTTGTGTTGCGGGGTGGCGGAACAATCTCGGCGCGCAGTTCACGGTTTTTGGAACCGCTAGCGATATCGATCAAGGTTTTTTTCGGATCAGGCAATTGTTCCGGGCTAACAGGGATTTTGGAGGTTCTTACGCCCAGATACTTGGCTATACCTTCTCGGTCTGCCAACAACCAAGATTCCACTTCCCGAACCGCGATCCGAAAGATCATGCAAGGCGGAATTTTTTTGTTTTGAAACCAATCAGCTCTCAACGAAACCGCACATTGGTGCTTATCTAAATCGGTCAAAATGAAAACAGGATATTGTTTGGATAAATTAACATACTTATTGAAGTTTGATTTCAACTTTCCGTAGCCATTCAGTTCTCCGATCAATTTAATATCGAATCCAGCACCAAGGCATTCCGTTATAATTTTACGGCTAACGTACCCAGACAAAGCATCTTC
>CAZGKS010000283.1:0-2311 GCA_964526275.1 uncultured Methylobacterium sp.
GGGCAGGGCCGCGTGATCTGCGGCCTTTCGGGCGGGGTTGATTCGTCCGTGGCGGCGGTGTTGATCCATGAGGCGATCGGCGATCAACTGACCTGCGTTTATGTCGATCACGGCTTGATGCGCAAGGGCGAGAGCGCGCAGGTTGTCGCGCTGTTCCGCGATCATTACAATATTCCGTTGGTGCATGTGGAAGCGGAAACGCTGTTTCTGGGGGCGCTGGCAGGGGTGAGCGATCCGGAGATCAAACGCAAGACGATCGGGCGGTTATTTATCGAAGTCTTTGAAGCCGAAGCCAAAAAGATTGCGACCGATGGCCGCGGGAAGGTTGAGTTTCTGGCGCAAGGCACGCTGTATCCAGATGTAATCGAGAGCGTATCGTTTTCCGGCGGCCCCTCGGTCACCATCAAGAGCCATCACAATGTGGGGGGGCTGCCCGAGCGCATGGCCATGCAATTGGTCGAGCCTTTGCGCGAATTGTTCAAGGATGAAGTGCGCGCGCTGGGGCGCGAATTGGGGCTCGATCCGGCGTTTGTCGGTCGCCATCCGTTTCCGGGGCCGGGGCTTGCCATCCGTATTCCCGGCGAGATCACGCGCGAAAAGCTGGATATCCTGCGGGAGGCAGATGCGATTTATCTCGATGAAATCCGCAAGGCCGGGTTGTACGATACGATCTGGCAAGCCTTTGCCGTGCTGTTGCCGGTGCGGACCGTGGGCGTTATGGGCGATGGCCGCACCTATGACCATGTCTGCGCGCTGCGGGCGGTGACATCGGTCGATGGTATGACCGCCGATTTCTACCCTTATGATATGGCCTTCCTTGGCCGCGCCGCTACCCGGATTATCAACGAGGTCAAGGGTATCAACCGGGTTGTCTATGATATAACCTCCAAGCCTCCCGGCACGATTGAATGGGAGTAACAATTTGGTTTTAAAACCTTTTTGTACCAATGACCTTTGGTATTATTCGGCTTTGTGTCGTGGACCGTCGGTTTTGCGCCAACCTTTTCCCACTTTGCTTGAAAACCCTCCTGAGCACGATGTGTTTTAACGGCAACATATCATGCCCTTCTCTCTTTGAAGAAGGACGCGTTCTTTGCTCCTGAGGATCCTGTCAAAAGCAAAAACGCTTTGGCATAAAGAGGTGCGGCACAAAGAGGTGCACGCAAACGGGTGCTCGGATAGCTCCGCACGCGCTCGATAGACACGCTGCCTAGACACGCTGCGCCGCAGGTTCGGTTTTTGCCATTATGGGTCGCCGATACGGGCGGCTGCAAACGGCAAGGCATCACACCCGCTGGGCGATGCAGGCAAAGCCCGCCCGTTTGAGCGATTTGCACGCCGATTGCGCATCGTCTTCATCAAAGCCGCCAAAGCGGGCGCGATAGAAGGTCATATTGCCCTTGCTGACCATCTCGGTAAAGGGTTCGGCATCGGCCAGCACGCTGTCGGCCTTGGCTTTGGCGTTCGCTAAAATCGAGCGCGCCTTGGCGTCGCTGTCGGCGGCAGCAAGCTGGATGACCCATCCGGACCGGGCGCTTGCTTTTGCCGGGGCGGCAGCCGCATGGCTGGGAGCGGGGGCGGCGAGGGGGGCGCTTGCTTTGGCAGCATCGGCCTTCGCGCTCTGTGTTATGGAAGCATCGACGGTTCTGGAAGAATCGGCGGACCGTGAAGACTCACCCGTCGACGGTGCTGGCATTGGCCCGGTTGAGGCAAGGGTGAAGGACGCACCCCCCCCCGCCTGCGGCGTTTTGATCTCTGCCTGCGCGGTCTTGATATCGGCTGGCGTGGCCTTGTTTTCTGCTTGCGGCGTTTTGCCCGGTACGGGGCTTTGGGGCGCGCTCGCCAGACCAGACCCCACAGCGGGTGGCGGAGTGGTTGCCGCGATCTGCGCTCTGGCGCTCATGGAGGGCAAGCGGGCATCCAGCTTGGTGCCTTCCAGGGTTGGCATGGGTTGATCGTCTTCCACCACAACGCCTTCTGGCCGGATGGCGTTGGTATATTTAACCGCAGCGGGTGGAACCGGGCGCTCATTGGCGCGGTTCGCATTATTGGCAAGCCGGGTTTCTGCTTTTTCAGCGGCGGGGGCTGGGCCATTGATCCAGCGCATCGGCGGGGCGGCATTGGCGCGCGGCGCGTTGAAGGCCAGTGGGGAGGAAGCGCTTTGCACGGCGTTGCCTTGCCCTGTTGCCATAAGCGCGAACGGACGGGCGCGGTTGAGGCCGGTATCTTCTTCCGGTTCCGAGGCGGAGGGCGCGGGTTTGGCCGCAACGCGTTTTTCTGGCACGGGCACTGTGGCAGGGGGCGGATTGAT
>CAZGKS010000284.1:0-2273 GCA_964526275.1 uncultured Methylobacterium sp.
AATCAACCGATCTGCCCGATGAATTTTACGAGATTTTCGTCATTGATCCCGCCGGGGTGATTATCGGCCATGTGCCGCTCAACCGTTTGCTGCGCACCAAGCGCCCGGTGCGGATCGACGCCCTGATGCTCGATGCCGACCATGTGGCCAAAGCCACTGATGATCAGGCGGATGTCGCGGAATTGTTCAAGCGCTATAATCTGGTTTCCATCCCGGTTGTCGATGACGCCCAGCGCCTTGTCGGCGTGCTTACCTTCGATGACATTGTGGATATTATTGACGACGAGGCCGATGCAGAAATCCGCGCGCTCGGCGGTGTTAGCGCAGAAGAAGACCTCTATGGCAGCGTGTGGGAGACCATGCGCTCGCGCTTTGCCTGGCTTTTTGTCAATATGCTCACCGCTTTGGCTGCTTCCAGCGTGATCGGCCTGTTTGAAGGCTCGCTCGAAAAAATGGTGGCGCTGGCGGTTTTGATGCCCATTGTTGCCAGTCAGGGCGGCAATGCGGGCACACAAACCATGACCGTGGCGGTGCGGGCGCTGGCAACGCGCGATCTTGGTCGCGTCAATGCCCGCCGGGTTGTGCTGCGCGAGGCCATGGTCGGGCTGATGAACGGGCTGGCCTTTGCAACCTTGCTCGGGCTGGCTTCGCTGGTCTGGTTCCACAATGTGCAGCTTGCCCTGGTGCTTGGCGTTGCGGTGATCATCAATTTGCTCGCCGCTGCGCTTGCGGGGGTGCTGGTTCCGCTCACGCTGGAAAAACTGGGCGCAGACCCGGCCATTGCTTCGGGCACTTTTGTCACCACGGTGACCGATCTTGTTGGGTTTATGGCGTTTTTGGGCACGGCCACCTTGTGGTTCGGGCTGGCGTAACCCAAAATCCGATCCCGTTAGAGCAATTCCAGCGAAAGCGGGAACCGGTTTTGCGTCCGGAATTACGTTAAAACAAAGAGAGAGAGCGTTTCAGGCGATTCAATCTTCGCTGGAAACGCTCTAGAACGGATTTTGCTCTTGATGAGTCCATCCAAAGCAAAAACGCTCTAGCCTCGATAAACCCATGGTTAACGTTGTATTAACCATACCCTCTCACGCTCTTTTAAGGGGTTGAGGCGAAAGCTAGGTACAAGGTAAATATCTTCTCGCAAACAGGATCGGAGTTTTCGCCATGCGGGATGCTTGCACGGCCATAACAACGCGGTTGAGGAAGGCCCTGGCAGGCGCTATCGTGCTTGGGGCTGGGCTTGCCGCTTGCTCCTATCTGCCCGATGAACCGCATTATCCGCTCAAGGGTGACGCCAAGCCGCATCCGGGCGTGGAGCGGGCGCTCAAGCATCCCATTCAGGGGATTGTTTTTTCGCGCTGGCAGGGCCAGATCGATTGGTCGGCGGTCCAGCGGGCGGGTACGGCGTTTGTGTTTATCAAGGCAAGCGAGGGCGGGGATCATATGGACCCCAATTTCCGCGCCAATTGGGAGGGCGCGCGCGCTGCGGGCATTCCGCGCGGGGCGTATCACTTCGTTTATTGGTGCCGCCCGGCAGAAGAGCAGGCCGCCTGGTTCCGCCAGAATGTGCCCAACGATCCGGATGCGCTGCCCCCCGTGCTCGATGTCGAATGGAATGGCCATTCCCGCACCTGCCCCAAAAAGATCGATCCCGAAGCAGCGCGCGGCAAAATCGCGATTCTGCTGGCGGCCATGGAAGCCCATACCGGCAAGAAACCGATTATCTATACCGATATTCCGTTTCATGCCGAAGTGCTGGAAGGGCGCAGCTATCCCAACCCGTTTTGGCTGCGTTCGGTTGCCGCTGAGCCCGATACCCGTTATAATGGCCGGATGTGGATGTTCTGGCAGTTCACAACCACGGGCCGGGTACCAGGGATCCAAGGCGCGGTCGATCGCAACGCTTTTGCGGGCACGCGCGACGATTGGGAAGCCTTTTTGCGCGCCAACCGGGTGATCCGCTAAGGGAAACCCCGGTCGACACGCGGGCAGGCAGAAGCCTTATACACGCCTGTGCAACGGCCAACTGAAGGGAGAAGCGCATGCCCAATTCAGGCAGGGATAACCCGGCGCTTCAAGACCCGCAGGCGCACCAAGATCCACAGGCGCATCAAGATCTTCAAATGCGGCAAGATCTCCGGGCGATTTTCGATGCGGCCATTGCCAGCGCCGCGCCGGGCCCTGCCGTAACACGCCATCTGCCCGCAAAACCCCGCGGGCGCTGCATCGTTGTGGGAGCAGGCAAAGCCTCGGCCGCCATGGCCGCCGGGTTG
>CAZGKS010000285.1:0-2272 GCA_964526275.1 uncultured Methylobacterium sp.
CGGTTTGGGGTTTAGCCTGATAACGATGGGCGCTTTTGTGATTTTTCAGGCCAAAGCCTGAAAAGCCGGTTCGCCCCATTGACAAATTGGCCGGGCTGGTGTTCAAGCGGTCCACAATTGAAGATAAATGAACGAGTTTAACAATGAAGCGCACGTATCAACCCAGCAAGCTGGTCCGCAAACGCCGCCATGGTTTCCGTGCGCGCATGGCTACCGTTGGTGGCCGTAAAGTTATCGCGGCGCGCAGAGCCCGTGGCCGCAAGCGTCTTTCTGCCTGATCCTTTATATCGCGCGATTGCCGGTTTTGCCCAACGAACAGACCCAAGCGGGGGAAGCCATCGTAGCTTCGCCCCGTTTTCGTCTGGAAACGCTCAAAAACCGTGCGCAATTCAAGCACGCCGCGCGGGGTATCCGGGTTAACCGCCCGTGCTTTACGCTCCAGCATTGCCCCGCTCCGCTCCCTCCCGTACAATCGTTGGAAGTTGCCGCCAAAGGCTGGCAATTCGGGTTTACGGTAACCAAGAAACTGGGGAATTCCCCCAAGCGCAACCGAATCAAGCGCCGTCTGCGGGCGATGGTGTGCAAGGCCGCGCCGCTTTTGCCAGCGGCGGGCATGCAAATTGTCATTCTGGCGCGCGAGGGGGCTGTGCGCGCTTCTTTCTCGCAGATGGTCGATGATTTCACGCGCGCGATCAAACGGCTTGAATCAACGCGTGCAAGCCCTTAATATCCAAGGTCCTTGAACAGGACTCTTTGGTAGTCGTCGCGAAACGATCTTATCCCTTGCTGAAAATAAGATCGTTTCGTTCACTTCAATGGCCTTATGCATCAGCATCAAAGGCCTTTGGTATAATACGTCACAGCGGCGGGCTTCCCCGCGCAGCAGAGGACAGGCCATGCATTCCGAAGACAACCGCAATCTCCTTCTTGCCATTGCGCTTTCGATTACCGTGATGGTCGGCTGGAACTATTATTTCGGCGTGCCCAAACTCACCGAGCAGCGCCAGGCGAGCCAGACCGTCCCCGGCCCCACGCTGCCGAGCACCGCCTCCGATCCGGCTGCCTCTGCCGCACCTTCGGCCTTGTCGGTTGTGCAACCGCGTGAAACCGCGCTGGCCGCCAGCCCGCGCGTGCACATTGAAACGCCGGTTCTGTCTGGCTCGATTCGCCTGGTGGGCGCACGGATCGACGATGTCCACCTCAAAGGCTATCACGAGACCGTTGATCCCAAAAGCCCGACCATCACGCTGTTTTCCCCCCAAGGGAGCGCCAATGCCTATTACGCCGATTTCGGCTGGCTGGCCGCTTCAGGGGTTGTGGTTGCATTGCCCGGCCCGCAAACCCTTTGGCAGGCAGATGGGCAAAAACTCGACACCCAAACTCCCCTCACCTTGACGTGGGATAACGGCCAAGGGCTTGTCTTTACCCGCAAGATCACGCTGGATTCCCGCTATATGTTCACCTTGGCCGATAGCGTGCGCAACAACGGTGCCGCGCCGGTAACCCTTTCGCCCTATGGCCGACTTTCGCGCCATGGTACCCCAAAGACCGAAGGGTTTTACGTGCTCCATGAGGGCCCTCTCGGGTACCTGGAAGATAAACTGCAAGAGCCTTCCTATGAAGATCTGCGCAAGGGCAAGGTGAAACCTTTCGCCAAAAGCACGGGCGGCTGGCTGGGCATTACCGATAAATATTGGGCTTCCGCGCTCATTCCCGACCAGAAAAAATCGTTCTCAGCCGCCATGGTGGCCAATAACCCCGCCAATAATCCGGCCAATCTCGATTCGGTCTATGAGGTCGCCGCGATCGGGGAAGTGCAGACCCTTGCCCCCGGCGAGCAGCTTGAAACCTCCGCGCGCCTGTTTGCCGGCGCCAAGGAAGTCCGGACCATCGATGCCTATGCGCAAGGGCTCGGGATTTCCAAATTCGACCTGATGATCGATTGGGGTTGGTTCTATTTTCTTACCAAGCCGATGTTTTACCTCATGGATTTTGTCAAAGGTCTGGTGGGCAATTTCGGCATTACCATTTTGATCGTCACGGTTCTGATCAAAGGGCTGTTCTTTCCGCTTGCCAACAAATCTTATGTCTCGATGGCGAAAATGAAGGAAGTCCAGCCGGAAATGGTCGCCATCAAGGAGCGCTTTCCGGACGATAAAATGAAGCAACAGCAAGCCATGATGGAGCTTTACCGCAAGGAGAAGATCAACCCCATGGCCGGGTGCTGGCCGGTGCTGATCCAGATCCCGGTATTTTTTGCGCTCTATAAGGT
>CAZGKS010000286.1:0-2260 GCA_964526275.1 uncultured Methylobacterium sp.
GGTTGAAGAAACGCGCAAAGCGGATTTCCGCCAACCGCGCTTCTTCCGCGCCGCCAACGGCCTCGTGCTGGGTGCGATTGAGCACCAAGGTGCGCGAGAGGCCCGCCGTGCCATCCACGGCGAAGGCGACGCGGTGCACCAAGCGCACCGGTAAGGGCTGGCCGGAAGCCTGTCTGAAATCGAGATCGAGGGTTTGCGTGCGGATTTCGCCGGGCATGCCGCGCATCGAGGCGACAAGCGCTGCGCCATCGCCGGGGATTATATCCGATAAATGCAGTTTATGGTCGGCAATTTCGGCAATATCCAGCTCCAGCCATTCGGCCAGGGTGGCGTTCATATAGGCCAGGCGGCCATCTGGATGCAGGGACAAAAACCCTGCCGGGGCATTGTCGAGATAGGAAATAGCCTGCTGGAGTTCCTGGAATTCGTTCTCGTTGCGCTCGCGCTCGCGGGTGATGTCCGAGACCATCCAGTATTGATATTGGCGTCCGGCATGGCGCAGGGGGCGCACGCGCACGCGGTACCAGGCAAAGGGCGATACCCCGTTGAGGGCGGGCACCAACCGCATCACTTCGGTGATGCTGCGGCCCTCGCGCGCGGCTTGTGCCAGGCGGTAGGTCGCTTCGGAGATTTCGGGGGCACCGGCAAAAATGCGTTCGACCGGTCGCAAACTGGCAGCACGGCCGGGGGCGGCACCGCTCATCTCCTGATAGGCGGCGTTGGCATAGAGCACGCGGCCTTCTGAATCGATGACAAAATGGCCATCGGTTGAGCCATCTACCAGCGCGCGGGTGATATCATTGCGGGCGGCCCAGCCGGAAAATTGCAGCAACCCCATGGCGAACATGAAGCAGCCGATCAACCCAAGCGAGGCGAAAATCGAAAAGAAAGCGGTCGTGGCGCTGTTGCGCTGCAATTCATCTTCGATCAGGCTCAAGCCGATAATCCAGCCAATGACCAGAACGGTAACAAAGACGAGCAACAGCGTAGATCCGCCGCGCGTGCTGCGATCGATGGATGCTCTGAACGGCTTTTCTTGCGCCATGCCTTTGCTTACTCCCTGTGTGGTTTGATACCAGAGCTTTTCAAACGGGCAACCCCGTCAGAGGGTCTGGAGTGTATATTTTATGCGCTTCTGCAACGCGGCGCAAACAAAGCCCTTGAAGCGATGAACAGCGGATCGGGTGCGTGATTCGCCTGGATGCCGATGAGCGTTCATGCGCCAAAACGAAACCGTCAAGCAAGTACGCAAACGGTGAATTCTCTTTTTGGGAATTCGCTCTCCGGATGCGGGGCGGGGTTTTGTTTGCAGACGCTTCCTTTGGGTTTCCTTTGGGTTTCCTTTGGGGCTTCCTTTGTGCCTGTTTGGGGCTTTCTTTTGGTTTTCTTGGGGCGCCTCTGGTATGGCCTGTTTTGCTCAAGGTCGGTGTTGCTCAAGGTTTGTTTTGCGCATGGTTTGTTTTACTCAAGGCCTGCGTTGCTGTCTTTGGTTGCGTAACCGGAGCACATAGCCAATCACTTCCGCAACGGCTTTATAATGCGCTTCCGGAATTTCATCGTCAATATCGACACTTTTATGCAGGGCGCGCGCCAAAGGCGGGTTTTCCAGGATCGGAATATCGTGCTCCTTGGCAATTTCGCGGATGCGCAGCGCTAGCGAATCGAGGCCTTTGGCGAGCAGAATCGGCGCGCGCATGCCGGCCTCATAGCGCAAGGCGACCGCATAATGGGTTGGGTTCGTGATAATGACCGAGGCTTCGGGGATTTTCGCCATCATCCGTTTTCCGGCCGCTTCCATGCGCAATTTGCGCTGATGCGCCTTGACCTCCGGGTTGCCTTCGGTCTCCTTGAATTCTTTTTTCATATCCTCGCGCGTCATGCGCAAACGTTCAATCCATTGGTAGCGCTGATAAAAAATATCGAGCCCGGCGATCAGGAAATACAGGGCCAATACCCCTCCCATCAGGCGCATGACCAGCTTCAGTGACCATTCGATCTGCAGGAGCGGGCTGGCTTCGATCAGGCGCCCCAGCTTGTCCCATTCCGGCGCGAGCGTTGCGATGACGACTACGCTCACAACCGTTAATTTGATCACGCTTTTGACGAATTGCACGAAGGCTTCGCGCCCGAAAATACGCTTGAAGCCGGCCATTGGGGAAATGCGCGAGAGCTGGGGCATCAAGGGTTCGGTGGTAAAGAGCGGTTTGTGCATGACCATGCCGGAGGCGATCCCGGCGAGCATCGCCAGTAACAAGGCCAG
>CAZGKS010000287.1:0-1240 GCA_964526275.1 uncultured Methylobacterium sp.
CACGGCCTTGCCGCCATGGGGGCGAGCGAGGCGCAGATCATTTCCGGTTTGCTGCTGGTCGGCCTGACCAAGGGCGCCGCCGCGATCTATCTAAGCCTGCGCAGCAAAATACCGATCTCGATCGCCTGGACAACGCCCGGCATGGCCCTGCTCATCTCCATGCCCGCCTTGGAAGGCGGCTTTGCAGCCCTCACCGGCGCCCTGATAACAACCGGTATGCTGATCATGCTCAGCGCGTTCTGGTCTCCGCTTGCCCGGCTCATTCAAGCCATCCCCAAAAGCCTTGCCAATGCCATGCTGGCAGGGATTTTGCTCAAATTATGCCTTGCCCCGTTCAGCGCCCTGAAAGCCGAACCATGGATCGCCGCGCTGGTGCTGATCACCTGGTTGGGCATGCTGCGCTTTGCCCGGTTATGGGCAACCCCGGCCGCCGTGGCGATCGCCCTTATCGCCATTGCCTGGCAAACCGGGCCGGAAGGGTTGCGTTTTGCCTTGCCCCGCGCGGTCATCACCCCACCCGTTTTCTCCTATACCGCCATGATCGGGGTTGCCGTGCCCTTGTTTATCCTCACCATGGCCTCCCAGAACATTACCGGTCTTGCGGTCCTTTCGACCTTCAACTACCACCCATCCTTGCGCAGCGGCTTGGGTGTAACCGGGCTGTTATCGGCCCTTTCGGCGCCTTTTGGCGCCCCAACGATCAATTTTGCGGCCATTACCGCCGCCCTTTGCGCCAGCCCGGAAGCGCATGCCGACCCTAAGCGCCGCTATATCGCGGCCGTTTTTGCTGGCCTTGGCTATATGCTGCTGGCCTTGGCAGCGGTGCCGATGGTCACCTTGATCCTCACAGCCTCCCCCTTGTTGATCGAGGCCGCCGCCGGGCTCGCCTTGATCAGCGCGTTTGGCGGCGCGCTCAAAGGGGCAACCGACAGCGAGGCCGAACGCATCCCCGCTTTGCTCGCGTTTCTGGTGGCAGCATCCGGCTTGAGCTTTTGGGGGATCAGTGGCGCCTTCTGGGGATTGTTGATTGGCTGGAGCGCCTTGATTTTTCTGGCCTATCCGCGCATGAAACCTTCTGCAATCAACGCGGTTTCAGGCCAAGAAAACACTGGCTCCCCGCAAGAAAAGGCAAAAAAATAGCCAGACAGAGCGCAGTTCCGATTGCCTCAAGCCCCGCCTTGCGCCAACATGCCTGCCTCGGCCACGCGCCACATCCCCCTCCAGCTCGATCGGAGAGACT
>CAZGKS010000287.1:1250-2250 GCA_964526275.1 uncultured Methylobacterium sp.
CTCCATGCCTCGCTTGCTTGATGGCCCGCGCCTCCCCCCAAAATCGGGCACCGCGCGGCAATTGGTGGTCTTTTTGCACGGCTACGGGGCAGATGGCAACGATCTAATCGATCTGGGGCAGCAATGGCAAACCCTGCTCCCCGATGCCGCCTTTGTATCGCCCCACGCCCCGCAAGCATGTGCCATGAGCCCGATGGGACGGCAATGGTTCGGCCTCACCTTCCGCGACCCGGATGAGCGCTGGCTGGGGGCGCAACAAGCCGCACCAGATTTGGATGCTTTTCTCGATAGCGAGCTTGCGCGTCACAACCTTGACGGCAACGCACTGGCCCTGGTTGGCTTCTCGCAAGGCGCGATGATGGCGCTCCATATCGGGTTGCGGCGCACAACGAAGCCCGGCGCCCTGATCGGGTATAGCGGACATCTGGTCGGGCGCGAGCATATCAAGGCGCAAGCGACGCACAAACCGCCGATTTTGCTGGTCCATGGCAGCGCCGACGAGGTCGTGCCGGTGGATGGATTGTTTGATAGCCTCGATGCCTTGGGCGAGGCTGAAATTCCGTGCCAATGGCATTTGGCTGCAGGCCTTGGCCACGGGATTGATCCGGGCGGGCTCTATCATGGCGGGTTGTTTCTGGCGCAAAATTTCGGCCTGGCCCCGCCGGAAACCGCCTATACCCGGCCACGCCAATAAAAATATTCCGCAACGTTTCCTGCATAAAAACAAAAGCGCACGCCTGAAGGCATCAAACCTCAATCGGCGCGGCCCCCAGCCCTTCATAGCGCACAAACCCGGATTGCACAGCATCCGCCGCGTCATACAGGTTGCGCAAATCCACCAGATGCGCGCGCTGCATCCGGGCTGCAAAATCGGTCAGCCGATAGGTCTTGAAAATCATCCAATCGGTCAAAACAACCAAAAGATCCCCTTGCTCCGCCACGGCCAAAGCCACCGCCAGATGCGCAACACCAGGCAAAAGCCGCGCAACCTCAGCGCGCG
>CAZGKS010000288.1:0-2226 GCA_964526275.1 uncultured Methylobacterium sp.
GCATGACCACCATGCCACCCCCCGTCATCTACATGACACCCGAGGCCATCACCGCCTGGCGCAACACGCTGCACCTGTCGAAGCGCGAAGCCTCCGCGCTCCTCGGCTGCTCGCGCAACTCCCTCATGGCCTACGAGAGCGGCAAGCGACCCCTGCCGCGCAAGCTCATGCTCGCCATGCAGGCGGTATCCAGCCAGAAGGCGGCATAAATGCGGAACTATAAAAGCACCATGCTCAGTTACAGATTAATCCCGACCACCGATCTGATCCCATACGCCCGCAACAGCCGCACCCATTCGGAGGCGCAGGTTGCCAAGATCGCCTCGTCCATCCGCGAGTTCGGCTTCATCAACCCTGTCGTGACGGACGGCAACAATGGCATCGTGGCGGGCCACGGGCGCGTTCTGGCGGCGCAAAAGCTCGGGCTCAAGGAAGTGCCGATCATCGAGGCCAAGCACCTCACCGAGGCACAGAAACGCGCCTATGTCATTGCTGACAACCGGATGGCGCTCGATGCCGGATGGGACGCCGAAATGCTCAAGGTTGAACTAGGGGAATTGAAGGGGCTCAATTTTGACCTAGCCCTAACCGGGTTTGAATTGGGCGAAATTGACGCATTCCTGGCGGATAAGACGGAGGGATTGACGGACCCGGATGCCGTGCCGGAATCTCCCGTTAATCCGGTGTCCGTCGCCGGTGATCTTTGGGTTATGGGGCGTCATCGTCTTATTTGTGGAAGTTGCACTGTACAGACTGACGTTGACGCAGTTCTGAAAGGTAGAAAAGCCGATCTTTGTTTAACGGACCCCCCTTATGGACTTGGCGGAGGGAAAGCGAGCGGCAAAAATAATTATTCTGCATATGATGATACATTAGAAAATTTAGTTGCGCTTGCATCGCAATGGCTCCCGATTGCCCGCACACAGGCAAACGCAGTTGTGTTTTCTCCCGGCGTCACGAGACAGTGGATATATCCAGAGCCGAATTGGGTTATTTGTTGGTTCTATGGTGGGGGGCAATTAAGGTCGTCGTGGGGGTTTAATTGTTGGCAGCCATTCTTGTGTTATGGGAAAGACCCGAGCCTTGCGAACGGCAAAGGCGCGCGTCCTGACGCAATAGATATGAACGTTCCTGCCAATGGGAAAGATATTGACCACCCATGCCCAAAGCCTGTGAAGTTGTGGGAGTGGTTTTTAGATAGGCTGACATTTAGCCCCAATGCTGTTCTATATGAACCATTCAACGGCTCAGGAACAACTATTATAGCGGCAGAAACTAAAGGACTGAGCGTTGCAGCCGTAGAGTTAGATCCTAAGTACGTCGATGTTGCCATCAAACGCTGGCAGGACTTCACCGGGCAAAAGGCCATTCTTGAATCTACCGGCCGCACGTTTGAGGACATGGCGACGGAACGGCACAAGGAAAAGGCCGCATGAAAAAGAAAACAGGCCCCAAGCCGCATCAACCCACCGATGCCCAACGGCAGACGGTGCAACTGCACTCCATGGTGGGCACCACGCAGGAAATGATTGCCACCATTCTCGGCATATCGCAGGACACGCTTGCCCGGCATTACCGGAGGGAGTTGGACATAGCGCGCGACCAGGCCAACGCCGCGATCGGGGGCGCCCTCTACAAGAAAGCGATTGCCGGCGACACCACGGCAATGATCTTTTGGATGAAGACGCGGGCCCGTTGGCGGGAAACGCTCGACCTCACCAACTCGGACGGCAGCCTAAAGCCCGAGCCCGTGGCGGCCTTGGTGGAGCAGGCGCTCGCAAAGATCCATGACGCCGACTGAACAGGCGCGGAATCAACAGCGGCTTTATAATTTCGCGCGCACCATGTTCAAGGCCCGCCGCGGCCATGAGATGCTTGAAAACTGGCACCAGCGCCAGATATGCGCCACGCTCGAGCAATTGTTTATTGGGCGCATCCCGCGGCTGATCATCAACATTCCGCCCCGATCGGGAAAGACGGAGATTGCCGTCAAGGATTTCATCGCCTGGGGAATGGGCCTCAAGCCCGATTCCGAATTCATTCACGCCAGCTATTCCAAGCGCCTGGCCACATCCAACGCCTATGACGTGCGCGCCATCATGCAACACGAAACCTATAGGGCCGTTTTCCCTTGGGTTGGATTGCAAGAGGATAGCAAGGCCAAAGACGAATTCCGCACCACCGCCGGCGGCATTGTCTACGCGACGGGTGCTTATGGCACCATAA
>CAZGKS010000289.1:0-2220 GCA_964526275.1 uncultured Methylobacterium sp.
ACAAAGCGCGGGATCATGCCAATGCCCAGCCCTGCGGTGACCGCATCGGCCATTACGCTGACCGAATTGGCGCGCACATGCACGCAATCGGGATGGATGGAATCATTGACCCAGCGCATGCTGTGCGACGAAAAGGGCCCATCGACCGAGCCAATCCATTTGACAGGAGGGCGGGTCAGCGTTTCCACAGAAGCATTTTCGAGCCCGCTTTGCTTGAGATAGCTTTTGGCGGCATATGCGCCCCATTTGACATCGCTCACGCGGCGCCCGAACAGCGTTTGTGGCGGCTCTGTCGAGGCCCGGATTGCCACATCGGCATCGCGGCGGGATAAATTGAGGATGCGGTTGTCAATCAGCAGTTCCAGCGAGATTTCGGGGTATTTTTCCTGAAAGGTCGCAAAGACCGGGGCCGCAAGCCATTTGAAGATGGCATCGGTTGTGGTCACCCGCAATTCCCCCGAGGGGCGGACATCCTGCCCGGCAATCCGGCGTTCGAAATCGACGATGGATTCGGCCATTTTATGGGCCAAAGACACCATTTCCTCGCCCGCTGGGGTGAGGACATAGCCCGTGCGGGCCCGCTCGAAAATGCGCACGCCCAACTGTTCTTCCAACGCGTTGAGGCGCCGGAAAACCGTGGAATTGTTGACACCTAAAAGATTGGCAGCGCCCCCCAAAGACCGCTGGTCGGCAACGGCGCGCACAAGCCGGAAATCATCCCAAGCCAACGGTTGCATGTGTACTCCCCCAATTTGCGCCGTTAACCGGCATTCTTCTGATTATACCAAAGGTCCTTGAAAAGGACTCTTTGGTATTCGTCACGAAAAGATCTTATCCCTTTATAAAATAAGATCGTTTCGTTCATTTCAAGGGCCTTGTGCGTTAGCATCCAAAGCCCTTGGTATTATACGTCCCCCTAGCTTAGCCCTTGTTGGGCCAAAGCGAAAACCGCTTTTGTGCAAGGATGACGCGTCAAACAAGGAAGCAGAACCAAGCAGCCACGCGGACAAGCCGCAGCCCCAAGGACAAGTGGTAGGGAACAAGTGGTAGTGAACATGTAAACGATAATTCTTGTGCAATATGACGATATTTTATGTCATTGGCAAGAAAGCGTTTTCACTTACGTGCAGCACGTTGCAGGCGGTCGGAAATCGCCTCACCAAGGCCGGTTTGGGGCAGCGGAACAACCGCGATAGCCGCAACCGGAAAACAATCCAGAGCCCGCAGGAAACGATACAGGTTTGCCGCCGCTTCCGCAAGGTTTCCGCTTGGCGACAGATTGAGCGTCAGCGCCGGGTCCGCGCCCGGCGGCAGGGGCGCGCCAAACGCCAGACAGGCCTCGTTGGGGCCAATCCTTGTGGCCTCCAGCCGGACAGGGCGATTGGGCGCATAATGCACCGCCAGCGCGCCGGGGGAGAGCGGGGCATCCTTGCGCGCCGGATCGGGGGCGGCAAGCTGTTGGCCGATAACGGCGCTAAGGGCTTCGCGCGTAATCGCTCCCGGCCGCAACAAAACCGCCCGGTCGCCAAGGCAGCCGATAACGGTCGATTCAAGGCCCAAAGAGGTGGGGCCGCCATCGATCAGCGCGGCGATATTGCCTTCAAGATCCGCCAGCACATGCGCCGCATCACTGGGCGAGACATGCCCGGAGCGGTTGGCGCTGGGGGCAACGATCGGCCTGCCGGCCTGCGCGATCAGCGCCTGCGCGACCGGATGGCTTGGTACGCGTAACCCGACACTGCCAAGGCCAGCGCGGGCCAGCTCGCATATGGTGGTGTGGGCGGTGGCAGGCACGACCAAGGTGAGCGGGCCAGGCCAGAACGTCTCACACAAAGCGCGGGCGAGGGGCGAGAAATCGCCCTGCCGCAAGGCGTCTTCGCGGGTGGCACAATGGGCGATCAGCGGGTTGAAATGCGGGCGCCCCTTGGCGGCATATAAGGCCGCGACAGAAGCGGGGTTGGTGGCATCCGCGCCCAAACCATAAACGGTCTCGGTGGGGAAGGCGACCAACGCCCCCGCGCGCAGCAAATCGGCCGCTTGCGCAATCGCAGGAGCATCGGCGGGCAGGCACAAGGTGGGCGTGCCGGATGGGGTGCGTGCCTGTGCGGGGGAACCCGTGGCGGCACTAAAAGAGGAAATGGGGGGCTGGGAGAGCGACATGAAGTTCGCGATACCCCCAAAGCCTGTTGCGATCAAGCGCCGGGCGCTTGGGCGCAAGCA
>CAZGKS010000290.1:0-2198 GCA_964526275.1 uncultured Methylobacterium sp.
GACCAGCTTCGCCCAGCATATCGAGATCATTGGCGCCATCGCCAACCGCCAGCGTCTGGTGGGCCGCAAGCCCCAGCGTGTCGCGCAACTCGATCAGGCTGGCGCGCTTGGCCGCCTTGTCCAAAATGGGGTCCGCAACCGTGCCGGTAAGGCAGCCCTCATGGATCTCCAAGAGATTCGAGCGATGCTCGTTAAAGCCGATCTGTTCGGCAATGGGGCCGGTAAACAGCGTAAACCCGCCCGAAACCAGCGCGCAATAAACCCCATTGGCCCGCATGGTTTGCACCAAGGCCCGCGCACCGGGGTTGAGCGTGATACGGGTAGCGATCAGCTCGGCGCAAACGCTTGCCGGCAACCCCTTGAGCAGGGCCACGCGCTCGCGCAAGGCGGGCTCGAACGCAATCTCGCCGCGCATGGACCGCTCGGTAATGGCACTGACCCGCGCCTTGAGCCCGACCTTATCGGCCAGTTCATCGATACATTCCTGCCCGATCATGGTGGAATCCATATCGGCCAGAAATAACCGCTTGCGCCTGCCGCCGCGCGGTTGGAGGCAAAAATCTACCTCGTACCCTTCCAGTAGCGCGGCAAGCACCGGCCGGGTAGCTTCCAGCGTGCCGCTCAACATCAGGTCTGCGGCCCGGGCATGGGCACGCCATTCAAGCGTGGTTTCGGGCAGTTCCGCCCGCACATGCTGGAGAAGGGCGGCATCGAGCCCGCCTTGCGGGGCAACCAGCGTAACCACCAGCGGTGAAGCAGAAGCGGGGGCAAAATCATCCATGACAGCGACCATATTTCAAGGGTAAGAAGAACGGGAGCTTATAGAGCAATTCCAGCGATCGTTGGCACCGGTTTCGCGTCCGGAATTGCGTTAAAACAAAAAGATAGAGAATTTTCGGCGATTCAACCATCGCTGGAAACGCTCTAGCGTGCAGCAAGAGACGATTTTCATGCGCAATGCAACCCTGATCGCAGGCCCAACCGCCAGCGGAAAATCGGCGCTGGCGCTCGCATGGGCGCAGCAAACCGGTGCCCGCATTCTCAATGCCGATTCCATGCAGGTCTATGCCGATTTGCGCGAGTTATCGGCGCGCCCTTCGGTTGCGGAAGAAGCGCTGGCACCGCACGCGCTGTATGGGTTTGTACCCGCACAGACAGAATTTTCGGTCGGGCGCTATCTGGAGGCCGTGCATCCGCTGATAGACCAGGCGCGCGCGCAAGGCACCCCGCTGATTTTTGTGGGCGGAACCGGGCTTTATTTTCGTGCCCTCACCGAAGGCTTGATGCCAACCCCGGCGCTTGCGCCCGCGCTGGTGGCCTTGTGGCGCAAACGCGCGCAGGCGGGCGAAGATCTGCACGCCGCTTTGGCCCTGCGCGATCCGGAACGGGCCGCCGTGCTGCATCCCAACGATACCCCGCGCCTGTTGCGGGCGATCACGCTGTATGAGGCAACCGGCACGCCCTATTCGCGCTGGCTGGCGGAAAACCCCGGCACGCCGCTTCTGGCCCCGCACGAATGGCAGGGGGTGTTTCTTAATCCGCCCCAAGAACCCTTGCAGGCGGCAATCCGCGCCCGGTTCTCGGCCATGATGGCCGGGGGTGCGCTTGCGGAAGTGCAGGCCTTGTTGGCGCATTCCCCGCCTTTGCCCGCGAATTTGGGGGCAATGAAAGCGCATGGCGTGCCGCATCTGGCGGCGTATCTGCGTGGAGAAATTTCTCTCGACCAGGCCGTGGAACGCTCGATCGCGGATACACAAGCCTATGCGCGCCGCCAGCGGATCTTTGCGCAGAAATATCTGCCGCCGCCGCATTGGCATTGGTACGCGAGCGCCCAAGAAGCCCTAAAAGACAAAGAAGCCCTAAAAGACAAGGAAGCCTTTGCAAAACAAGGAAGCCCTACAAAAGACGAGGGAAAATCGCCTTGACGCCCAGCAAGACAGCGTGTAGCTTTCGCGCATCGTTTTGGAGAATAGCCGTGGCTTTCACCCTTCTTGTCGTATTGCAAGCGCCGTAAAGGGGCTGGTTGAACACCAGCAGGCCCTTTATCGGCGCGAACAGGCCCCCAGAGGGCCTTTTTTATTGCCTGATAGGGGGTCCGTGACCATGGCGGCAAGATCGGCACAGGGCAGGAAAGCGCGGGCAAGAGAACGCAGGCAAGAGAACGCGAGCAAAAAACGCGGGCAGGAGAACAAAGATGA
>CAZGKS010000291.1:0-2188 GCA_964526275.1 uncultured Methylobacterium sp.
TTAACGCAATTCCGGACGCGAAACCGGTTCCAACGATCGCTGGAATGGCTCTAAACGCCGCTAATGCCAAAACATCCCACGATTTAGGCGCGGTTCACAGCACACCCCCCCTGCCGGAGGATGGCGATAACAGCCTGATTTTGAAGCGGGATTAACGCTAATCGCATTTCGTGCCCTAAAAACGCTCGCGCCCGCGCTTGTGCAGCCAGATGCTAACGAATTTGCGGCATATTGGCGCGCATGAGCGCATTTTTGGTGGTTATTGTAATCGGAATGGGGGTTCTAAGCCTCGTGCTACATGCACGCATGCGTACCCTTGGCCGGGCGATCGATGCCTTGAGGGCTGATCAGGCCCGCACCGAGGCCACGCGCGCGCAAGCCGAAAACGCAAACCAGGCCAAATCCCGGTTTCTGGCCCAGATGAGCCATGAAATCCGCACCCCGATGAATGGCGTGCTGGGCATGGCGGACCTGCTCTCTTCCACCCCGCTCACGGCGGAACAGCAGCAATATCTGCGGGCTATCCAGGTATCCGGCGAAGCGTTGCTATCCTTGATCGAAGATGTGCTCGATCTCTCCCGGGTGGAGGCCGGTAAATTCACGCTTTCGCCAGCCTTGGTCGATATTGGGGCTTTGGTCGAGGGGCTGGCCGAATTATTCGCGCCGCGCATTGCGGAAAAAAATCTGGAAATCGTCACGTTTGTGGCCGCCAACATACCCACCATGCTGGCGGTGGATGGTGCCAGATTACGCCAGATCTTGCTCAACCTGATCGGCAACGCCCTTAAATTCACGCAGGAAGGCGGTATTGGCATCACGGTGACGCTTGTGCAAACCGATCCGGCAGGGGCGGATGCGGCCCTTATCCGCTTTTCGGTTGAAGATACGGGGCCGGGCGTACCGCCAGAAGCCGAAAGCGCGATCTTTGATCTGTTCGAGCAAACCGCTATCGGGCAAGCTGCAGGCGGGGCAGGGTTGGGATTGCCGATCTCCCGCCAACTTGCGCGCGCCATGGGGGGGGAATTATGGCTTGCGCCAAACTTGGCCTATTCCTCACCCCCCTCACCCCCCTCACCCCCCTCGCCCCCCTGCGCACCCCCCTCGCCCCCCTCTGAAGCCGATAGCCCCTTTCAGGCGGGGCGGCCCTCCGGCGCGCGGTTTTATCTGGATCTGCCGCTTGCGCTGCCACAAACGCCCGGCGCCCCTGCACCTCAGCCCGAACCGGCGCAGGCACTGGCCGGAAGCTGCCTTCTGATTGTCGCGCCGGGGCCCTTTGGTGGCATGTTTCTGGCACAAAGCCTGCGCGAAGCAGGGGCAAAAGTTACGCTTGTTGCTGGCCTTGAAGCCGCCCATGCGGCTGTGGCAGATACGCGCTTTGACAAGGCTCTGCTGGATGCAGGGTTTGGCGCAAATGCGCTGGCGCCGCTTGTGGTTGCGGCCCGCCAAGCGGGGTGTGCGCCCGTGGTCGCCTTGGTTTCGCCCTTTGAAAAGCGCGCTTTCGAGCCGCTGCGGGCGGCCGGGTTCGATCGCTACCTCACAAAGCCTGTGCGGCGTGTCTCGCTGTTACGGCAAATGGGCGAACAGCCCGCGCAGAGCCAGCTGCCTATCCATCCCCGCTCCCTGCCCGAAACCGCCGCCCTTCTGGCCAACAAAACCGTGCTGATCGCTGAAGATAACGATATCAATGCCTTGCTGGTCATCACCCTGGTGCGCCATCTTGGGGGACGTGCGGAGCGGGTTTGCAATGGGTTGGAGGCCTTGGAGCGCCTGAAAACCGATGCCGCTACCTTTGATCTGGCGTTGTTCGATATCCGAATGCCGGAACTGGATGGTCTTGAAACCATCCGGCGCTGGCGCGCGCATGAAGCGCAATCGGGCGGGCATCTGCCGGTTCTGGCCTTGACCGCCAACGCTTTTGCCGAAGACCGGGCGAGCGCATCGGCGGCCGGATTTGATGGTTTTATCCCCAAACCCTTGAGCCGCGAGGCCCTGATGGCCGCTCTTGCACAAAATTTGATCCCGTTGGGCCCAAAAACGCCCTAATATCAATGGCCCTGGACGCTGCCGCACAAGGCCCTTGAAGGGAACGAAACTATCTTATTTTATAAGGGGATAAGATAGTTTCATGACGAATACCAAAGAGCCCTTTTCAAGGAGCTTTGGTATAAATCGTGCGGTGTTCCACAAA
>CAZGKS010000292.1:0-2183 GCA_964526275.1 uncultured Methylobacterium sp.
CGGTTCCAACGATCGCTGGAATTGCTCTAGGGTTGTGCGCAAGGCGCGGGTGTTTTGCAGGGGATAGGATGCGCGGGCGCAAGATTGGCGCTTTTGGCGCAGCGCTGCTTTTGGGGGTAGGTGTTATGGGGCGTTGAAGGCGGCGGGGGTGTGGGGGCTGTGCAACATCGCGGTGCCCGGGCGGGTGGTGTGCCACGGGCCGGGCAGGGTCAAGGGGAGCACGCAGGCGGGAGAAAAATCGCGGATGCTCGGCAATATGGCGTTGAAATTGGCCTGCGCGCGGTCTGCCAGCAGGAAGGCGAGTGCCGGAATGCCCGGATTATGACCCAGCAACAGCACGGTTCGGGCGGTTTCCGGCAAATGGCGCACAAGGCTTAATACGGTTTCGGCGGCGGCATTATAAAGGGTGGGTTCAAATTCGAGCGCAGGCATTTTTAGGATCGGTTGCAAGATCGTGGCGGTTGCAACCGTGCGGTATGCCGCCGATACGAGCATGAAATCGGGAAAAAACGCGTTTTGTGCAAGCCAATTTGCGCTCTCGCGCGCGGCGTTCTCCCCTTGCGAAGTGAGGGGGCGGTCAAAATCGACACCCTTTTCGGGCCAATCGGCATGGGCATGGCGCATCAAAAGCAAGGTTTTCGGGTGGATTTCTGGCGGCATTTGGCAGGCATTTCCATGGGAGAACAAGGCAAGGGAACAAGAAAAGGGTGTAAATCGGCAAGATGATTCGGGGGATCGATCACGCGTATTTTGACGCATCGGTTCAGGGTATGCAACAAGGGTAGCGGAGCCTAAATCTGCGGGATATTCTTGCATGCGCGAGAACCAAAGACTGCAAGGGGAGACGACATGGACAGGCCGTCAAAGGCGGAGAGCGCAAGCATGGACGAGACCATGG
Source organism: uncultured Methylobacterium sp. (assembly GCA_964526275.1). GTDB lineage: Bacteria > Pseudomonadota > Alphaproteobacteria > Rhizobiales > Beijerinckiaceae > Rhabdaerophilum. The sequence goes on from CAZGKS010000292.1 coordinate 899, forward strand.
CGCCCGATGTGCAACAGGGGCTAACGGCGGCGCTGGCGGTTTTCAGCCAAAGGGCGCGGCCTTATTCTTCCGAACTGGATCTGCGGTTGTTTGCCGACCGGCTGGAGGCCGAAAAAGGGCGCTCCTTGCAGGTCTATCGGTTGGCGGGGCTCAAGGAAATTCAACTCCATTATGCACCGCGCGGGTTGCGCGCGGGCTATGCGTGCAAAATCACCACGCAGGAGGGGCGGATCTTGCGGTTTTCCTCGTTTTCCTATGCATCCTTGATCGATCTGGAGGCGTTGGATGTCTCCTATGGGGCGTTTATCCGCGTGCTGGTCGAGGCGGCACGCAAGGCGGGCAAGGTCGAGATTGTGGCGGGGGTTTCGCCGCTGCTTTCTGCCGTGCGGCTGGGGGTTGGGGTGATTGTGCTGACGGTTTTGACCGGGGTTGCGGTTTATATGCTCCGCTTCGGGGGGATGTTTGGCGCTGCGGGGGCTGCGGCTTTGGCCGTTTATGGCGCGGTGTGGCTATGGCGGGAGCGGGCGCGCAATGGCTTTGCGCGGGTTACGGAGGCGCTGCCAAGGCGCGTCGTGCCGGGCGGGGCTGGGTGAGGCGACCAGATTTCGTGGCCGGAGTTTTGGCGGCGCTTTCTTTCCCGCGCGTTTTTTTGGTGGGGCGATGCAAAAACGTCTTCCATATGTGCATGTTTTGTGCTAAAGTGATGCGTGTTTGGTTGGCGTTAAAATCGCACGCTCACGTGTTTCGAGCAGGATGTATTTTAAGGGAACATATCTTGCTGTTCTCTCGATGTTGAAGAACGCGTCTTTTGTTCTTGATGATTGCATCAAAAGCAAAAACGCTATCGTCGCCTTTCGTTACGATTAGCCGGGTTCCCTTGAACGCAACAGGCTCTGGATATGCCGCATGTCTGAACTTTTGACCTTTTTCCCCACGCGTCTTTACCGGGCCGAGATTGGCGCGGACCTTGCGCTTGATGAACTCGAAGCCATCGCTTATTCCCTCGCCGAAGACGACGAGGCCGGGATTGCCTGGTGCGCGCAGAACCATTACCCCGGCTATACTTCTTATGCCTCGCTCAATGATCTGCCGTGGCGGTTCGACCCCATTCGCCGCTTGCAAAAACGGGTCGATACCGAGGTTGCGCATTTTGCCAAGGCGCTCGAATTCGATCTTGGGGACGGCAAACTGGCGCTCGATAGCCTGTGGGTCAATATTTTGCCCGAAGGCGGGTTTCATGCGGCGCATATTCATCCGCATTCGGTCATTTCCGGCACGTTTTATG
>CAZGKS010000293.1:0-2167 GCA_964526275.1 uncultured Methylobacterium sp.
TCGCTGACCTTGGGCAAGAACTACAATTTCATCCCGGTCGAGAACCCCGCCCCGCCGCGCCCGCGCAAGCCCGAGGCTTTCATCTCGTCGATGATCCAATCACGCCCCATCGCCAGCAAATGCTTGGTGCCATCCCAATTGCCGCGCTTTTGCGCGCCCGCAAGACCGGGATCGTGCAGCCCGTAGAGATTGGTGAAAATGCGGTCGCGATCGTGCAGCATAGCCGCTCCTAAAATATCCGGTTCTGATCGGCAAGCAGGGTTTTAAGCGTGCCCTCTGGTTTGGTCTCAACCTCGCGGACCAACGCGCCGCCCATCATCCCTTTGGAGGTCTGCCAGACAATACGCGTTGCAAGATACCATTTGCCCGCAGGCAGCGCATCAAAGGCAAAATCGCCTTCAATATCGCATTGGATTTTACGCACGGCTTCCGCATGGTCCCGCTCAAGCTGGCGGGCATCGGCCACGGCTTTACCCCGACGGAACGCTTCAACCCACTCGCTGAAATAAGGCGTAACGGGCAACAAATACACCGTACCGCCCGCACAGCGCACCAAATGCCCATTAGCCCTGCGGATAAAGCCCTGCCCTTCAATGCGCGCCTTGCCCGAGGCGATAAAAGCTGTGTGATCTTCCCGCTTATAGGCGGTTTCGATTCGTTGCTGCGCGGCAAGCGTGCACCCGCCAAGGCTGGTGGCCAACAAAGCCGCCAGAACAGGCTTTTGAACGGGGGAGTGCCAGCCAAGAGCCATGCGCATCAGCCTTTCGGCGCGTTCTGAGCAGCAAGACGGGCCGCTTCCGCCTTGGCGTTCTGTTGGGCTACAAAGCGTGCCTCGAAAGCCTGCTGCCAGGCACCAACCTGCGAGCCGTCATAAAGCGCCGTGTCTTGCAAGGTATGGATGGCGCCTTTGGGCTCCGATACCTTGCGCCCGTTTTGTGGCCCGATGGTCACGGCGCGCCCGGCGGCCAGATCATCGAGCAGTTTGAGCAACGAAACGGGGGTCAGATCCTCGTAATAATCGTCGTTGATCTGCACCATCGGGGCGTTGCAGCACGCCCCCAGGCATTCCACTTCCAGCCAGGAGAACTTGCCATCCGCGCTGATCTGCCGTTCCTCGCCGATGCGGGTCTTGAGCGCCGCCTTGAGATCTAGCGCGCCCATGCAATGGCACGGAACGGTGCCGCAAAGCTGCACGAAATACTGCCCCACCGGCTCCAGATTGAACATGGTATAGAAGGTTGCAACCTCAAATACGCGGATATTCGGCATGGCCAACAGGGCGGCCACATGCTCGATCGCCGCACGCGGCAACCACCCGCCATGCTGTTTCTGGGCGACCCATAGCAGCGGAATAACCGCAGAAGCCTGCTTGCCTTGCGGATAATGGGTCAAAAGCGTTTGCGCAAACGCCTGATTTTCGGCGTTGAAGGCAAAGCTGTCAGGTTGGAGCGCATCCGGCGCGAGGCGACGTGTCGACATTGGTTTCTCCCGCATCTGCGGTTGTGGTTTCTCCCGCATCTGCGGTTGTGGTTTCTCCCGCATTCGCGGTTGTAGTTTCTCCCGCATTCGCGGCTCTTATCATGGAAAAGGGTTTAGCACCCCTGCCCCACACGGCAAGCCCTGCAGGGCAAAAAACAGCATATAAACGCCAAGACTTTTGGCGAGCCCCAAGACTTTTGGCGAGCCCCAAGACTTTTGGGAAGCCTCAGGTGCTTTGCCAAGGCTTGCGCAAAATTCCAGCAGCGCAAGCGCTCGCTTCACGGCTCCCCGAGGGGAGATACCGGGACGCCGAAGCGGTTTTCATACGGATCGCCTTGCTTGGCCCACCAATACAGCAACAAGAAAAAGCCAATCAGGGGAATAAAGCAAACCAGCTGAAACCAGCCGGATTTATCGATATCGTGCAACCGCCGGACGCCTACCGCCAGATATGGAACAAAGGTCGCGACCGAGAAAATCATCGTCAATGGGAAGTATGAATCGGCACCAAAGATCGCCATATCGAGGATCTCGAGGACGATGACCGCCACTATCACAAACAGAATCCAGTACCACCAAGCCGCTCTTGGCGAGCGTCCCGAGAAGTTCGCATAATTCGAGAACGCGGATTTCACTGCTTCAACGAAACCCATAGCCCTGCCTCCTGTGAATTTCCCGGCGCTCGATG
>CAZGKS010000294.1:0-2163 GCA_964526275.1 uncultured Methylobacterium sp.
CTAAAATTAGCCCTGAAATTGCGGCACCAACGCCCTATATCCGAATTCCCCGGAGATTCATCATGCCCGCCAAACATTCCGTTTTAACCCTCACGACCGTAATTCTTGCTACCCTCGCCGGAATCAGCGCCGCAAGCGCGCAGGCTTGGCCGCATCGACATCCCGGCTTTGGCTTCGGGTTCGGTTTTGGGGTTTCGCCGCTGGCGCCCGGCTTTTTCGAGTCTCCCTTTTACGAACCCTCCCCGGTGCGCGGCTACCCTACCGCCGCCCTGCTCGGACGCCTCAATATGCAAGGCTACGATATTTTGCAGGTCATCGTGCGGCGCCCAACGGTCATGGTGGTGGAAGCGCTGGATCCGCGTGGACGGCAGGTCCGGCTGGTGGTGGATGTCTTTACCGCCGCCATTCTTGAAAAATTTGAACGCGTCCCGCCCCGCCGGGAGCGCATCCTGCGCGAAGACCTTATCGAGGAATACCCGGCACAATATCCGCGCGCAAAACCGCCCGCCAAACAACCTGCCAAGCGCCAGCCGCCCAAAGCGCCAAAAACCGCGCCAAATTATACCCAGGATGGCCAGATCATCCTACCCCCCGCGCCCGCGCGCGACCCTTCGGAATGGGGCAAATAATACCAAAGACCTTTGGTACAACCCCCTTACCGCCAAAGCCGGAAGTTAGCCAAGGCACTTGCAACAGAACTTGCAACAGAACTTGCAAGAGCGCGTATCCGTCCGCGTTACCCCGCCACCACCCCATCGGGAAGCGCGTCCACGCCTTCCGCCCGCCCATGGGGCAAGCCCCAGTAACTCTCCGAGCGCATCTCGATCAACCGGGAGACCGTGCGGTCAAATTCAAACGCCTCATGCCCAATGGGCGCAAAATACAGCGCCTGCGCCTCAACTTCTGCAGAAGCGATCAATTTCACCCGGTAATCATAAAGAATGTCGATCAACGTGATAAACCGCTTGGTTTCGTTGCGCGAGGAGAGATCGAGTTTAGGAATATCGTCAAGCACCAGCGTATGAAACGCCCGCGCCAAAGCCAGATAGTCGCCAGCGCCCAACGCCGCCGCGCATAATTGCGCAAAATTCGCCCGCGCCACCCCATGCGCCGCCAAAGGCACCGTGAAAACCCGCCCCCCCATATCAATCGGATAAGGCGCCGCAAGCGCCCCGGCGGTCAGATCCGCAAACAGCCGATCCAACGCCGCTTTGGCCGCCCGGTCATTGGGCACATGATACACTGAAGCGCCTTGCAGTTTTTCAAGCCGGTAATCCTTGTCGGCATCGAGCTTGAGAACCGTCATCTGGGCCTGCAACCGCTCGATAAACGGCAAGAACAGCGCCCGGTTAAGGCCATTGAAATAAAGCCGCGACGGTTCGACATTCGAGGTCACCACCACCACCACATGGCGCGCGAACAACGCCTCGAACAACCGCCCGAGAATCATCGCATCGGCAATATCGGTCACCGCAAATTCATCGAAACACAAAACGCGCGCTTCATCGGCCAAAGCGGCCGCCACCGGCGCGATCGGGTCATCGCCCTTCACCTCCCCGGCTTTGGCGCGCTGCCGCCAGGCAAAAATCCGCGCATGGACATCGGCCATAAAGGCATGAAAATGCACGCGCCGTTTGCGCTCGGAGCGCAAATTGGCAAAAAACAAATCGAGCAGCATGGTTTTACCGCGCCCGACCGATCCCCATAAATAAAGCCCTTTGGGGGTATTCACAGCCGATTTACGCGCAAACAACCAGCCCAAAGCGCTGGATTTACGCGCAATCTCGCGCGAATTGAGTTCCCCCGCCAGCGCATTGAGCGCCTCAACCACCCGCAGCTGCGCCGCATCCGGGGCAATCTGCCCTGCCGCTACACCCGCCTGATACGCTGCCAGAACCGCGTCCATCGCCGCCGGATCTAGCGCGTCGGCACGGGTTTTTCACCGCGATAATCGTAAAAACCGCGTTTGGTCTTGCGCCCAAGCCACCCCGCTTCGACATATTTTACGAGCAGCGGGCAGGGGCGATATTTGGAATCCGACAGGCCATCATGCAAAATCTGCATGATCGACAGACACGTATCAAGCCCGATGAAATCCGCCAATTGCAGCGGCCCCATCGGGTGGTTGGCCCCGAGCCGCATCGCGGTATCGATGGCCTCAAC
>CAZGKS010000295.1:0-2162 GCA_964526275.1 uncultured Methylobacterium sp.
AGCTCGCAACCGCATCGAATGCAGAAAGGGCGACCCAAGATGCCGAAATCCTCGCCACCCTCCAAGCCCAAGCCCGCCGCAAAGGCCCCGTCGCCGATGCCCTCGCAGCCGCAGCAAAGCGCCTCAAAGATGGCGATTCCCGACAGGCCGTTGTCCGAGATTTTCTCGACAGCATCAGGCGATCGGGTGAGGCAACTGGTACGAACGGGGGTGGCGCTGGCCCGGCTGGACGCCAGGACCAAGGCATCGCGGCAAGGCTAGAGCCCAACATCGCTTTCTCCAGGCGCCCTGCTCCGGCCGGGCCCGGCCTGTTCGATGCTCCACCACAGCCCCTTGCGCGCGGTGCTGGCGATGGTCGCAAGCCCCCGCCTGGCGTCACCATCAAGAAACTATCGAATGGTGATTTTTCTGCCGTGGATGCCAATGGCACACAAATCGGGTTTCTCGCCCTAGAGAAGTATGGCGATGCGGCAAAGAACCGCGAAGCATTCCAAATGGCGGTCAAGCCTGAGTGGCAGCGCAAGGGTGTAATGGCCGCGCTCCACGATGCTGCCGAGAAAGACGGGGGAAAGATCAACCCATCCCGCACTTTGTCGGATGAGGGATTCGCTTTCTGGAAGAATTACAGGCCGGAAGCTGTGCGCGATCGACTGCGCTTCAACGCAGACAAATTCGTTGGGCAAAAAGTCAGCCTAAGCGATGGCCGCACAGGCACCGTTTCATCGGTGGGAGACCGGGTATTGATAGCCAAGGTTGACGGCGGGGACGGCGCAACAGCCGTTGTTTCGCCCGCAGAGACCGATCGGCTCAAGCGTTCAGTTGATTCCGGCGCCGACAATAAGCCCCAGGCTGTCATTCCCGGCGCCGAGCGCATTCCGGACAAGAGCCTAGCGGAACGCCGCGCCGCCGCCCCGCTGCGCGCCAGCAAGCCGCAAAAGAGCATGGACGTTGGGCTGTTCGGCAGCGAGGCAGACCAGAAGGGCTTTGCCTTCTCAACGCAGACGATCGGCACCGGCCTCCCGGACATGATCGCTCGAGGCGCGCCGATCGAGGAAATCTCCGCCCATCCTGTGGTGCAAGAGGCGGTGCGGCGTCTTGACGCAATCCCCTTGACCAATGAACAACCCGGCTTCATGTCTGATTCATGGAAGGCCGCTCGCATATATGATTTCGAGGACGGGCCGGTCCAGGGCTTCGACAAAGCCATAGACCGATTGGAGGAGGGGGCGAAAGCCTTCTCCAAGGCTGGCCCCGTCAAGAACGAGCGCCGCGCCATCATCGTTCTGGGGCCGCCCGCTGCCGGCAAATCGACGTTCGCGGAACGGTTCGCCACGGACCGCTATGCGGCCATTGTGGACCCCGACGAGGCAAAGAAAGTCATCCCTGAATTTCAGGGGGGCCTCGGCGCCAATGCGGTCCATGAGGAAAGCGCGGACATGGCGAACGCCGTCATGGGCCGGATGCTTGTGGAAGGTGCCAATATCGTTGTCCCGAAGGTGGGGCACAGCGCGGCTGGCATCCGCAAGCTGGTTAAGAACCTGCAAGCCTTCGGCTACCAGGTTGACCTCGTAAATATTGCCGTCTCCTACGACAATGCGTTTCGCCGCATGATCGGGAGGTTCATCAAGACCGGGCGCATTATCAACCCGGAATATGTTAAGGCGGTGGGCATCTCCCCTGCGGAGACCTATCGCCTGCTCAAGCAGGAAGGAGTTGCAAATCATTATGCCGAAATCGACGGAAACGGGCGCGCCGGCGACCCCCCGAAAGTCACCGATGACACCGGAGCCCTCCAAGGCTTATCTGGATTTGGAGGAGATCGAGAACCGCTCCGCGGACAGGATGTTCAAGGAGCTGTTCGCCAAGACGGGGGTAACTCCTCCGCAGGAGTAGCATTCGCGCGCCGCCCGCAACAGGGCACTATGCCGGTCAACCGCCCCCAAGGCGGCACGGTGACAGCCGGGAACGCCGCATCTCCGCCGCTCGCCCCGCGGCTTGAAGACATCGGCGCCGATCTCCGCACCCTCACCGGAGCGCCGGTTCGCCAGGGCCGCCTCCAGCGCGCGCCTGCCGGTGGCGGCAAGGTGGCGGGCCAGTACGACCGCGACCAGGGCGTCATCCGCCTCCGCGAAGCCCCGGACTTCGAAACCCAGGTGCACGAG
>CAZGKS010000296.1:0-2161 GCA_964526275.1 uncultured Methylobacterium sp.
AGGCGACGTTTTCCAGCGCGGGCAACGCATAGGCCCGCACCATGCGCGCCAGCCCGGTGAGGTTTTCGCTCAAAACCGGGTTGCGCTTATGCGGCATGGCGGAAGAGCCCTTCTGGCCGGGCGAGAAAAACTCTTCCGCCTCATAGAGTTCCGTGCGCTGCAAATGCCGCACTTCCACCGCAAATCGCTCCAGCGAGGAGGCGATAACCGCCAGCGTGGCAAAATAAAACGCGTGGCGGTCGCGCGGGATAATTTGGGTGGAAACCGGCTCCGGGGTTAGGCCAAGCTTTTGCGCCACATAGTCTTCCACTTGCGGGGGGATATTGGCAAAGGTGCCCACCGCCCCCGAAATCGCGCAGGTGGCAATCTCGGTTTGGGCGGCCACAAGGCGCGCGCGGGCGCGGGAAAATTCGGCATAAGCATAGGCCAGCTTGAGCCCGAAGGTGATCGGTTCGGCATGGATGGCGTGCGAGCGGCCCATGGTCGGGGTGTATTTATGCTCCAGCGCGCGGGTTTTGAGCGCCGCCAAAACCCGGTCGAGCCCAACCAGCAACAGATCGGAAGCGCGCTTGAGCTGCACCGCCAACGTGGTATCGAGAATATCTGATGAGGTCATGCCCTGATGCAAAAACCGCGCTTCCGGGCCAATGATTTCCGCAACATGGGTGAGGAAGGCAATGACATCGTGCTTGGTCTCGCGCTCGATTTCATCAATCCGCGCGGTATCAAAGCGGGCATTGCGGCCTTTCTCCCAGATCGCATCGGCGGCCTCCTGCGGCACGATCCCCATGGCGGCGAGCTGATCGGTCGCATGCGCCTCGATCTCGAACCAAATGCGGAATTTGGTCTCCTGCGACCAGATTTCCACCATTTCCGGGCGGGCATAACGCGGTACCATGGGGGTGTCCTTATGGGTTTCGACCAGCTTCCGCAGCAGCGCGCAAGGCGGCAAGGTTTTGCGCAAAACAGCTCCGCCCGCCTTTGAAAGCCGCAGAGCCTGCAACCAGCACATTGGCGCCCGCGCGGGTAATCTCGGCGGCGTTATCGGGGGTTACCCCGCCATCGACCTCCAGATCAATCGGGCGATCGCCGATCATGGTCCGCACCTGACGCAGGGTTTCGAGCGCAGAGGGGATAAACGCCTGCCCGCCAAAACCGGGATTGACGCTCATCACCAACACCAGATCCACGCAATCGAGCACGGGGGCGATAGCGCTGGCGGGGGTGCCGGGGCACAAAACCACGCCCGCCTTTTTGCCCAAACCGCGAATGACCTGCAACGAGCGGTGGATATGCGGCCCGGCCTCGATATGCACGGAGATCAGATCCGACCCCGCTTGCGCAAAATCACGCAAATACGGGTCAACCGGTGCGATCATCAGATGGGTATCGAACGGTTTGTCGGTAACCTTGCGCACCGCGCTTTGGATAGGCGCGCCGAACGAGATATTGGGCACAAAATGCCCGTCCATCACGTCAATATGCACCCAATCGGCCCCCGCCTGCATCATGGCGGCAATATCGGCGCCCAGATCGGCGAAATTGGCGGAAAGGATGGAAGGCGCAAGCAGAAGCGGACGCATAGGCTATCCTTTATCGGGAGGCGGTAAATTGGAGCGTTCAAGGCGTGCTTTGAGCGCCGAAAGCGCGAGCGGGGCGACATATATCGGGATTTGCGCCAGCGCGAAATAGAGAAAGGTATTCTTGGGCAAAATGCCCAGAATAGGGGCAATGATCAACCCCATATTGCGCATGCCAACCCCGATGCTCCCGCTGAAACGGTGGTTGAACGGCAAAAAAGACGCCAAACCATAGCTGGCCGCATAGGTCACCCCCGCGATCACGGTGGAAAGCGCGAGCATCCCCGCCATCTGCAAGGGGGAATGGTTTATCGCGTCAAGCACGCCGTCCATCGCCGCAATGGCGAATAGGAAAAACAGCACAACCCCCAGCCCGTCGAGTTCGGCTTTTATGCCCACAAAACGCGCCGCGCCGATCATCCGCCGCGCAAGCACACCGGTCGCCATGCCTCCGCCGACAAACAACGCGAGCCGTTGCGCCAGATCAAGCGGGGAAAGCGGCACATAGGCCTGCGCCAGCACCGAGGCGATCAAAGGGGAGACCAGCGGGCAAATCGCCATGCCAATCACCAGAATAGCGA
>CAZGKS010000297.1:0-2156 GCA_964526275.1 uncultured Methylobacterium sp.
CCATAGGTCTTGCCCAGATTTTCCGCCACAAGCACGCCTGCGCCTATCTCCTGCGAGGTTGGGGCAGGGGGGCGGGAATTGCGTGGCCGGCAGGGCACAATGCCGGGGGCTTTGGCTTGGAACAGGCGTTTGAACAAGGGCAACTCCCAGTTTGCCCTGTTCTTAGGCGATTATCGCGCATCAGACCAGCAAAAAGGCAAAAAGAAGACGCGTAAAATGGCGAGAAAGCACGGCTCTTTGGGGCCTTGCGTATCCATTTGCCGCCAAAATCACGTCCGGAGGATCGCGGGAAAAGGAAAGAAAAAACGCGCTACCCACGTGTAAAATACGGGATTTGTAAAAAAAGGATTCTCTTTCCTTTTGGGGGGCGACCAACCGTCCATGTTTAAGGGGCCCGGCCCCTGGGGGGCATGCCCCCAAGGGCCCTTATTGCGGCGGTGGGCGCAGGGGTACCAAGGTTGTCGCACGCACGGGCGAGGCAAAGGCTGGATGCGTGGGGGCCGCGTAAAGCACGCCCCGCGTTGGCGGCAGGAGCGCCAGTTGCGTGCTCTCGGCGGGGGTTTTGACAGCAGGAGCGCCCCTTAATTCGGCCGGAAAAGCGGGCCGGACAGGCGGAATTGGCGCAGCAACAAGGGCCAAAGCCGGGCTGGCGGGCGCGGTTTCCTCTGCTGAGGGGGGCATATCGGTTGCCGTGGCCTCCATGGGGGTTTCCCCCGCAAAATTGGCTAAAACGGCCGGGATAAACCGTGAATTGGCGGAAGCAACCTGCACTGGGGCCGTATTGACCGGAACCGTATTGGCAGGCAGGCGCGCGCCGCCATTGGGGGCGAGTGTTGCGATCAATTTGGTGTCATCGGACCCCATGAGGGAGGCCGGGCCGAGGTAATCGATCTTCACCTTTGCGGTGCCCATATGTTTGTATTGCAGCAATTGCGCCGCTTTTTCGGAGAGGTCCATGACGCGGTTGCCATGATAGGGCCCGCGATCATTGACGCGGACGATAAGGGATTGGTTGTTGGCAAGGTTGGTTACGCGCGCATAACTGGGCAACGGCATGGTGGGATGCGCGGCGCTGATGCTGTTGCGGTCATAGACTTCACCATTGGCGGTCTTGCGACCATGAAAGGCAATGCCATACCAGCTTGCAAGCCCGGTGGCAGTATAACCGGTGGGTTTTTCCCGCGGGAAATAGGTCTTGCCCGCGATCGAATACGCCTTGCCAACCTGATAGCGCCCGCCGCCTTTGGGCACCGTGGCATCGAGATCGACAACGCGCGGGCTGGCCGCGCCGTATTTGGGATCAGAGAACGCGCCGATCTCGCGGGAGGTGACATGCTTGCCCGCTGGTTTGCTGGCACAATTGGCCACAAGCACCCCAAGCCCTGCCACAAGGGCAAGCCGCATAAAGCTGCGCGGCGTTAACGAAGGGGGAGAAGCTACCATCCACCAGATCCTGTTTTATGTTCGCGACCGCTACATATTCGGGCTCAAACAGAACCAAAATGCCGCAGGGATGCGCTTTAAACTCTATGGGGTATAAACCCCAAAAACTCTATGGGGTATAAACCCTGTGGGCCATAAATCCTATGAGCAAGGCGAAATCCGTGTCAAACAAAAACGGCTTTTTGAGGTCCATAAGATCGCGCGGTTCTATTCCTTTGTGCCTCAAGGGTCAATTGCGGTAAATCAACATGGTTAGTGGTCCGTTAGGGTTATTGGGCCGTTTTGCGGCCAAAATGACCGCCAGGCCGGAAAACCCGTTGCGCTTTATGTCCCCTTCGATCATGAAAGGAGGGGAGAAGGCATACCGGTTTTACAGGCGGTTTGGGAGAGGGTTCCATGAGCCAGCAGGACGGCAAGACAGAGCGCGCCTATGCACAAGGCGCAGGGCTTGGCGTGCAGACCAAAGCTGCGGGTGCGGCGCCTGCGCCCGTTGCAGGCTTGGCACCGGATGCGCGGCGCGGGATTGTGTTCATTATTTCGTCGCCCTCGGGGGCGGGTAAATCGGTGCTCTCGCAATTGCTGCTGCGCGAGGATTGCACCGTGACGATGGCCCATTCACGCAGCCGGGATCTCGCCGCCCTCTGCCGCCGCGCCGATATCGTGGTCGCCGCCGTCGGCCGGCCGGGCATGATCGGCAGCGACTGGATCAAGCC
>CAZGKS010000298.1:0-2149 GCA_964526275.1 uncultured Methylobacterium sp.
TTTTAACGCAATTCCGGACGCGAAACCGGTTCCAGCGATCGCTGGAATTGCTCTAAAGAAATCTCAATGCGATCGATTGTTGCGACGCTTTGATCTGATTTCTGCCGTGTGGGGAGAGAGGTCTCATAAGCTTTGAGCCCGCCTTATACCAAGGGCCTTTGGCATTAACTCCAGATAATCCCACGGCGTTATTTGAATTTCAGAGATACATCACGCTCGGATTTGCCGTGCAGGATACGGCAAAGCTGCGGCGCGATATGGGGGCCCATTCCCATTACGTGCGAAGCAACGAATTGATAATATTTTGAAATTTACGCGATGCCTTTTTTTGGTCACATAGAGGTATTATTGCATTGCAACAAGATTCGCAGAGGCTGGTGCCCTTTTCCCGTGCAGGGAAGCAAACACCAGGGGAAAAATATGCCAACATCGGATTTAAGCCAGATCACCTATCGCAAGCTCAATGCGCTCGATCACGAGGCGTTTGAGGCCCATTTGCTCGCTCTGGATGCCGACAGCATCTATGCCCGCTTCGGCATGATCGCCAATCACGATTTTCTCGTGGAATACGCGGCGCGCTGCATTGCGATCAATGCGGTGATGCATGGCGCGTTTGTCGAGGAAAAGCTGATCGGCGTTGCGGAAATGCGGCCAATCGGCGTCTTTTTTGTCGATGAAGCCGAAATCGCCTTCTCGGTTCTGGCCGAATGGCGCCTGTGTGGTATTGGGGCCAAATTGTTCCAGCGCATTTTGCGTTCAGCGCGCAATCGCGGCTATCATCGGCTTTATATGAGCTGCCTCAAGCATAATGCCCCCATGCACGCCTTGGCGCGGAAATTCTCGGCGCAGATCCGTGTGGAGCAAGATGAAGATTTCGGCGTGCTGGAAGCGCCGCAGCGCACCCTCATTTCCGTACTGGGCGAAGCGTTCGATGATGCATCCTCGCTTGCCGCTCAGGCCTTCGATTGGCAACGCACCACCTTCATGGGCGCTGGCGGATTGAGTGGCGCCTTATTTGGAAAGGCTAACCGCAGCACCTGAACGCGCGGTTGTGCCCGAAAAACCGCCGCCAGATTGCTGAAGACGGGCGACCACGCCGCCGCCGGGCTCGTATAAAACAACCTCACTGCCTGACAATTCCCACGCATTGACGCGCTGGAGTTCCTTGGTTTGGCATCCTGAGGTCGCAGCGCCGTAAAGATCGAGCTTGGGGGCGCTGGAAAGGGTCATCTTGCATTTGCCGCCGGAGGCTTCGGTAACCGACCACGCGCCCGTGGCGCTGCTGCGGGAGGCGGGGCGCGGTGCAACCGGCGCTGAGGGGTTCAGGCCCGAGACATTTTGCGAATTAAGCCCGGAAGGGGACGCGGCTGGCGCGGGGAGGGCTGTCGGCGCAGGTAAGGCAGCGCTTTGGCGCAGGCCGCCTGGATCGGGCAGGGTAGAGGATTCAACCTCTCCCGTTGGCGCGGCGGCAAGGGGCGCGGGTTGAAGCGGGGTTATGGGGCTCGCGGTGGCGACATTTCTGGAGCCTGGCAAAATCGATCCCAACCGCGAACTGCTCTCGCAGCCCGCAAGGCTTGTCGCGAGGATACCGGCCACCATCCAATGTGCGACGTTTTGCATGCCTGTTGCCCTCCTGATTCCCGCCTTCTCTAAACGCTTTTATCATATTCAGGGTTAATCGTGCCACATTTCTTTGTGAAAAATCCCATCAAGCGCCGTTGCATGGGCGGGCAGATCGGCGCATAAGGCCGCATGCTTACCCTTCCGCGCCGATTTTTGGCAATCCTGGGTCGCTATTCGACCTATAGCTATGCGGCCTCGATTTTTCTGGGGCTGGCTTTGCCGCAACTGGCGGCGAGTTTGCGGCCGTTTATCCCGGTCAGTATTTTTATCTTTATCGTGCTCGCCTTTGCCAGAGCCAATCTCGATGGGGTGCGGGCCGTGTTGCGGGCGCCAGGGCAATTGGCGGCGGGCCTGGTGCTATCTACGCTGCTCCCGCCATTTCTGGCCGCCTGCTTGCTGTTCTCGCCCGCCGGTCAGATGCTGGATCCGGAAATCAGGCTGGCCATTGCGCTCATGGCGGCTGCCCCGCCTTTGATGGCTTCGCCGGTTTATGCCGCCTTGTTGGGGTGCGATAACAGCTATAGCC
>CAZGKS010000299.1:0-2127 GCA_964526275.1 uncultured Methylobacterium sp.
GTAGGTATCCATCGCGGCAGATGGGAGCGAGGCGCGCAGAACAACTTGATACATATGCTGTTCGTTGGTCAGCATCGGCATATGGGTTAGGAACAAGGTGTTCGTGCCGAGCATGAACATGCCATGGTTGCCGGGGGTGTCGGCTTGCGGGTCTGCTGCGTTGCTCATCGCGTGGAGTTTGCCGGGGGGATGCGCCTGCGCCGGAGCAATCCAAGCGGCCACGGCCAACACTCCCGCCAGCAGGCGTGGCAGGCTGTGGACCAGCCGCAGGGCGCCAAGGGCTGCGCGGTGGGGCATGGTTGCGGGTTCAAGGATCGCGGGTTTCATGGTTGCGGGTTTCATGGTTTGAACGCCTCCGAGCGGGTGAGAAGGTTGGGTTGAAGCGCCGAATCGGCATCCTGAAACAAGAAGGAGAAATCGGCGGCAAGCGTTGCGCTGCCCGCGATCGTCGCACCGGAATGGCACGCATCGCACGATCTGTTCTGGATGTAAGTTTCCAAAATCGTACTGGCAACGTTGAGACTATCTTGTGAGGCAAACGTGCCATAGCGCAGGGGAACGGGCGCATTCGCACCAGGCTCATTGGCGGGCGGGCTGGGGCTTTGATCCCACAACACATTGACCAGTTTATAGAACCGAAACACCGATTGATTGGCGGTCAATGCCGCGATCTGCGTTTGAACGGCGGTGTTAAGATCGTTGAGGGTCGATGTGGAGGGTTGCGCACGCGTTACCTGAACCGGTTGCGATTTAGGGTAGAGCGGTTTGCACCCACCGCTGCCCGAGCAATCGATCCGCGCCTGGTTTGGCGTGCACGAAGCGCCGATGCAAGCCGGGTTGTTGAACGAATAGCCGAA
Organism: uncultured Methylobacterium sp.; assembly: GCA_964526275.1. Classification (GTDB taxonomy): domain Bacteria; phylum Pseudomonadota; class Alphaproteobacteria; order Rhizobiales; family Beijerinckiaceae; genus Rhabdaerophilum. The sequence continues at coordinate 858 of CAZGKS010000299.1, forward strand.
GGGCGGCGTTACAGACTGCTGGTCGGGCACGTTATCGGTATGCTCAAACGTCGTCCAGATAAAATCCGGGAAGTTTGTAGTCTTGTGGATAATGTGCAACCCTACCAGCCCTACGGTGGCCTCAACGCATTCTTTCGTGTCCGGATCAATTAGATAAGCGGCGCTGGTCAGGTAGCGCGAATAATGCGCTGGATCGAGCAGGATCCGCCAAGCCGATTTGATCTCGATCGCGCCAAGATCGGTCTGAGGCTGCGGGCTGGTCGGCGCGGTACGCAGGAGTTTTCCCTTGGGTAAGGAAATTCCCTCCGGGCTAGTCCCGTCTGCATTGGTGGCGACCTGAAGCTGGCGGGCGGCATCATAGAGCCGCTTACCGGTTATGTAATTGAATTCAGAAAGATTTACCTTGCGCTCAAAATAAACCAGATTACCGTTTTGGTCGGTCAACCAGCCACCGGTCGCTTGCATGATCTCGTCTGAGCGCACCGTGCTGGTGCCGGTGCCCAGATGAAATCGATGCACGGAATTTACCGCCGCCTTCGAAGCCGTTCGCAGGATTTTGGGCGCACCAACCCGGTGCGCAAGCAGGGAATTGGCACCGCCGCATCCGGGCGGCGGCGCACTCTCACTCGTCCCCCACCCCGGCGGGGTCACAGCCCCCGGCAGAAAGATGCGGCTTGCATCCTGATAGCTGGCCCAAACCGGCAGCGGCATCGCTTGCCCCGGTTGCGCGGGTAGGCCCCAAGCCGAAACATGGGCCGTGCGATCGGGCTCCCCCGCCAAAGCGGGGGTTGCAGGCCAGCCCGGATGAACAGGCCAGTTAAGCGCCACAAACATCTGCCAAGCATAGCAATTCGCTCCCTCTTGATCGGGTAGAAACAGCGTATCGCTGGTCAAAAATCGACCATCGGCGGGGTTGAAGGTGAGCTGCTGTGCGCATTGCTGCGGGCTTTGCGCATGGGCAGGCGGAAACAGTGCGAAGGCGCGCGCAGGAGAAGCGCTCGCGTGGGTCGCGCGGGCAAGGCTCACCTTATCTTGGCTCTTATCTTGCGCCGCCATTTGCGGGGAGGTTTCGCGCAAGCCAGGCGCCCATAGCGCCAAAGCCGGGATTAAAAGGGCCACGACCAAAAGCGCTGCCCGCCGGGCCCGCCGCTGCCGGGTAAAGTGTGCATGAGGCATTGCGTTCTCCCTTTTCTGTTCGGAAGGGTTCGAGAAAATATCGTTCACAGGCTTTGTACGAGCAAAAGGATACCGCCGAGCGGAGGCGGGGAGA
>CAZGKS010000300.1:0-2126 GCA_964526275.1 uncultured Methylobacterium sp.
GATGCTCGCGAGCAGTTGGGAACCGAACTCGGGTTTAATCAGCCGGTTGAATTCGCGCTGCACGGTTTCCAGGCTGGTTTCATCAATGCCGCCGGGGCCTCGGGCGCGCGGCAACTGGCCGATAAGGCCGGGTTTCCTGTTCCTGTCTGGGGCAAGAAATGCACGGTTTTCTGCTTCGAAACGCCGGAAATTTTGCCCAACCACCCGCTGCTGATCGACACAACCGGGGTATGGTGGCGCCCGGAAGGCACAGGTTTTCTGGCAGGCTATGCGCCCGAAGATCTATCCCCTACCGATCAAAGTACCGATTTTACGCCCGATTGGGCCCTGTTTGAGGATAAAATCTGGCCCGCTCTGGCGCACCGCGTGCCCGCCTTCGAGCGGTTGCGGCAAAAAAGCGCCTGGGCCGGCCATTATGATATGAACCTGCTTGACCATAACGCGATTATCGGCCCGCATGGGGATCTCGAAAACGCCTATATCGCCTGCGGTTTTTCCGGCCATGGCTTGCAACAAGCCCCCGCTGTGGGGCGCGGTATCGCCGAACATCTTCTGGAAGGGCGCTATGTTTCGCTCGATCTTGAACCCTTATCTTACGCCCGGATTGTGCAAAACCGCCCGTTGCGGGAAGATAACGTGATCTAGGGCTATCGCATGGCGTTTTTGCTTTTGATGGCGCCATCAAATGCACAAGACGTTTTCTTCCACATCAAGATAAACGCAGGCCCGTTGCATCCAAACGCATCCTGTCTTGACTTTTCGAGCAAAACCTTCTCCCAAACAATCCCGTTTCACAGGAGCGCATGTGCCCGGTTTTCTGCCCTCTCCTCCCGCTTTGGCTCTTTCTGGCCTGGCAGCCGACCTTGGCGCGCGCGAAGCGGCGGGTAAACCTGTCCTTGTGGGGATTATCGGTTGCGGCGAAATGGGTACCGATCTGGTGACCCAAATCGCCCGCATGAAGGGGATCCGGGTTGGCGGCATTGCCGACCGTTCCGGCAAAAATGCCGCGGCCGCCCTGCGCATCGCTGGCTATGAAGACGACCATGCCTGTTTTGTCGATGGCCTGCCCGCCCTTACGCGCGCCCTCGCTCTGGGCAAAATTCCGGTCGTCGAGGATGCTCATCTGCTGCTGCGCGCGGGCGAGATCGATGTGGTGATCGATGCCACAGGCCGCCCGGTCGCGGGGGCGGAAATCGGCATGGCCGCTATCCAAGCGGGCAAGCATCTGGTGATGATGAATGTCGAAGCAGATGTGACGATCGGCGCCTATCTCAAGCGTGAAGCGGACCGCGCAGGCGTGGTTTATACCATCGGGGCGGGCGATGAACCCACCGCCACGATGGAGCTGATCCAGTTTGCGACCGCGTTGGGATACCCGATCGTAGCGGCGGGCAAGGGCAAGAACAACCCCTTCCACCCCCATGCCGTGCCAGCCGATTATGCCGAAGAAGCGATGCGCCGCAACATGAACCCGCGGATGCTGGTGGAATTTGTCGATGGCTCGAAAACCATGGTCGAGATGGCCTGCCTTGCCAATGCCACCGGCCTTGTGCTCGATGTGCCGGGCATGCACGGGCCGCAAGCCACACTGCAAACGCTGGATCAGGTGCTGATTCCCAAAGCCGATGGCGGCGTTTTGGGACGCAAGGGCGTGGTGGATTACACCACCGGCAAGGGCGTTGCGCCCGGGGTCTTTGTGGTGGTGGAAATGGACCATCCGCGCTTATGCGAGCGCATGCACGACCTGAAAATGGGCGGAAAGGGGCCGTATTATACGTTTTATCGGCCTCATCATCTCACCAGCCTGGAAGTGCCGCTGAGTGCGGCACGCGCCGTGCTTTATGGCCACACCGAAATGTTCGCGCTGCCTTATCCGGTGGCGGAAGTGTGCGCGCGCGCCAAGCGGGATCTTGTGCCCGGCGAATATCTCGATGCGATTGGCGAGACCTGCTACCGGGCGTTTTCCCTCAATGCGCCAGAAGCGCGGGTGCTATCGGGCGTGCCCGTCGGGCTGCTGCACGGCGCGCGCGTTACCCAATTCATCGCCAAAGATGCGCTGATTACCCAGGATTGCGTGGCTTTGGTGGAGGATACCGTGTTGTTTCGCCTGCGAAACGCCTATAACA
>CAZGKS010000301.1:0-2121 GCA_964526275.1 uncultured Methylobacterium sp.
TAGGTGGCAACGCTCATGGCGGTGGCTTCTTTGATGCGGGTATCGGCCTTGGCGCGCCCGCCATCGAGCCGCACCTGCCCGGTCCGCAACAGCTTTTGCAGCGCCCCGAAAGCCAGTTCGGGATAATGCGTCTTGAACCAGCGATCGAGCCGCATCCCGGCTTCATCGGCACTGACCACACGCGTGGTAACCTGCGTTTTTTCGCTCATCCGCCCCGCCAAAAGCCCCCCAAACCATACCCAAAAACCACCATCGCCACAGACAGCCCCAGCGACACCCCCACATAGAGCAGCGCCAAGCCAGCCTCACCCCGTTGCCACAGCTGAAAAACCTCCAGCGAAAACGCGGAAAAGGTCGTGAACCCGCCCAGAAACCCGGTCATCAACAGCAAGCGCGCCGCCGCCCCGGCATCCGGCAAGGCACTACCTTGCACAAGCAGCACGCGCGCCAGAATGCCCATCACCAACGCACCAAGCACATTCACAACCAGCGTGCCATAGGGAAACGCCGTCCCCAGCACGCGCGCGCATGCCAGCCCGCATCCCCAGCGCAGGAGCGAGCCAAGCCCGCCCCCCAGAAAAACCAAAACCGCATGTGCCATACGTCACCTTCAACCGCCACCCTTGGCCCAAGCCCGGACAAGTTGCAAGCCTTGTTGCACAAAAGGCGCGTTCTTCAAGGCATCAAGAACAGGCTCCCCTGTTTCGCATAGGGTGTTTTGGTAAAAACGCATCCTGCCTTATACCAAAGGCCATGGATATTACATCTCGCGCGCGCGGCGTTCGAGCCGCAGTTTTTCCCAAAAATCGAGCCGTTTGCGAATTTCGCGTTCAAAGCCCCGCTCCGGCGGATCATAAAAATGCTGCCGCCCCAGCTTTTCGGGCCAATAATCCTGCCCTGAAAACGCATGCGGAAAATCGTGATCATAAGCATAGCCGCTGCCATACCCTTCCGATTTCATAAGTTTGGTAGGGGCGTTCAGAATCGTTTTGGGCGGCATCAGCGATCCAGCCTTTTGCGCAACCGCCTTGGCCGCCTTATAGGCGGTATAAGCGGCATTCGATTTTGGCGCGCTCGCTAAATAGAGCACGCAATTGGCCAGCGCCAGCTCCCCCTCCGGGCTGCCCAATTGCTCATAGGTTTCGGCGGCGGCGCGTGCATGCACCAGAGCATGCGGATCCGCCAGCCCAATATCCTCCACCGCCATCCGCACCAGCCGCCGCGCGAGAAACCGGGGATCTTCCCCCGCATCCAGCATCCGGCAAAAATAATACAAAGCGGCATCGGGGTCAGAGCCCCGCACGCATTTATGCACGGCGGAAATCAGGTTATAATGCCCGTCCTCCGCCTTGTCATAAACCGGCGCGCGCCGCTGCACGATCTGCGATAGCCCGGCACAATCGAATACTTCGCCAGCGCCCGCCGCCCGCCACACATCTTCCGCCAGCGCAATCGCTGCCCGGCCATCGCCATCCGCCATGCCGATCAACGCCGCACGCGCCGCCGCATCGAGCGGCAAGGGCGTGCCCATCATCCCTTCCGCCCGTTCGATCAGTTGAGCAATAGCGTCGGCATCCAGCGCGTTGAACACCAACACCCGCGCCCGCGACAACAACGCCGCATTGAGCGCAAAGGACGGATTTTCGGTCGTTGCCCCCACCAGGGTAATCGTGCCATCTTCCATGACAGGCAAAAAACCGTCCTGCTGCGCCCGGTTGAACCGATGGATCTCATCCACGAACAGCAAGGTGCCCTGCCCCATTTGCCGCCGCAGACGCGCCGCCTCGAACACCTTTTTAAGATCCGCCACGCCCGAAAAAATGGCGGAAATCTGCTCGAAAACCAGATCGGTTTCATGGGCCAGCAACCGCGCCAAGGTGGTTTTGCCAGTACCAGGCGGCCCCCACAAGATCAGCGATCCCAGCGTACCTGCAGCGATCATCCGGCGGATAACCCCGCCCTCCCCCACCAGATGCGGTTGCCCAACCACATCGGCCAGCACTTTGGGGCGCAACCTGTCTGCCAGCGGATGCGGCTGCTTCATGCCACTTGCCCCCACACTATGGCCATCGCGCCCCAGCCCTCGCCGCCCCAGAGCTGGCTCACGCGGATCCAGCAGGA
>CAZGKS010000302.1:0-2113 GCA_964526275.1 uncultured Methylobacterium sp.
AAGGCGACCACAGCGAAGCCAAGACGGCATTCGGGTTGGCAATATAAGCCGCTGTATCGCTGGCATCCCCGCCGATCAGGATGTTATTCCCTGCCCCGCCATACAGGATGTTGTTCCCCGCGCCGCCATACAAGATGTCATCGCCCTCGCCGCCGTATAAGATATCATCGCCCTCGCCGCCATAAAGCGTATCCGCGCCGGTGCCGCCATCCAGTGAATCGGCGCCAAGATTGCCGGTCAGCACGTTGTTGGCGCTGTTGCCGATCAAGGTATCGGCGGCTGACCCACCCACGGCATTTTCGATCAAGGAGCGGGCATCCCCGTTGTATTGCAAGGCGTTATACACATTATCCGGCGCATATTTACCATTCCCCAAATACGCTTGCTGTGCGCTGGCGAGCAAACTGCCTTCGCCGGGGGTCAAATTGACCGAAACCCCGGTGCTATAATTGGATAGATCGTAGGTATCGGTGCCGTTGCCATCCCACACAGACATCAAGACACGATTTGCACCGGGCGTGCCTTGGGATACGCCATTGATCAGATATTCCCCCGAATTCGGGTTCCATGTATAGGTGGTGTTGCCTGCATGGGTATTGAAATTGGCGCCATACATGGTCTGAAGGGCCGAAATATCATAGGTCATATAGGTTTGGGCATAGCCATAGGTTTCGTTGGAATATTGCCCAAGGGTGCCGCCAACATACGAATAATAACTCATGATGGTATTGACCATCTCATCCTTTGCGGGGTCGAGCACGGTGCGGTTGATCGGGCCAGCCTCATGCGGATGCTTGAGCCCCAGCGCATGGCCAAATTCATGCATGGCGGTATCCCAGGCATAATTACCGATCTGCGGCGCATTGAACAAACTGGTATTGGTGGAATACCATGTATCGCCCGATTCTCCCCAGCCGGGGATCGGATAATAGGTTTCAGCCAGAGAGCCTGCGCCACGTGTGCCCGCGATCATCAAATCCGCGCTCTGGTCGGCGGCCACTTCGCTGAAGGTGAGATTGGTATAGCTCGATACCAGATCCGCCGCCTCGCGAATGGCGGTCTGCATCCCCGCTTGCAGGGGTGACAAAGTGCTCAGATACGCGCTGCCCGTATAGCCACTGCCATAAACGCTGGCGCTGGTGGGGAAGGAATAGGTCAGGTTTTGATCTGTGCTGTCGCCCCATGTCCATAAATACATCAAGCCATCGAGGCTGTTGATCCCGGTTGCCGAGATTGTCGAGATCGGGGTGGCGGTCGGGGCGGAGGCAACCGCTGCCGGCGCGGCAAGGGCAAGCCCAGAAAGCTCTTGCCCAGAAAGTTCTTGCCCAGAAAGTTCTTGCCCTGCAAAGGCTACACCCAGCAACAGGTTGGCCTCTGGTGCGGTCAAAAGGTCGGGGGTCAAAAGGTCAGTGGTTGTATAATCCGTTGCGGCTTGCGCAACCTGCGGCGCGAACAGGGCGGAAGCCTGAAGGGGGGGCGCCGCAACAAGAGCCGAAGCCACCGCAAAAGCGCCGTTCTCATCCAGATACCCGGACAGCATCGCGGCCGGGGCTGCGGTGTCTACCTGCGACATCAGCGCCGCATAATGCGTATCAAAGGCGGTGATCAGGCTGAACGAGGTATCTGCATCGCCGGAAGCCATGCCCCGCGCCGATGCATCGGCCATTGGCTGCGGCATATCTTGCGATGAACCATCATCCAGCAGCGCTGACCACTCCAGCGGCTTCTTCTTGAGTATGCTCGACATACGCGTTACCCTTACTCACACAGCACGCACCCGGCTTATAAAGCCCAAGCGCCAGCCTATACATTCCTTGGAACAAATCTGATGCCAATCGTCAACCTTGAGCTGTAGCCATGGTTATCACGACCATAGCCCTTTTTCAGGTTTTTTGAGTATTTTCAGCGCGTCTACCGTGGGGATTTGTTCCGGATCGTATTTTATACGCTAGAAACCCTAAAAAATTACCGATTTTTCTGCCCTATTCTCCCTGCATTCTCCCTGCTTGCGCCAAGCGCCCGGCGCTTGATCGCAACAGGAGCCCTCAGCAAAAGACGCCTGCTTGCGCCAAGCGCCCGGCGCTTGATCGCAACAGGAGCCCTCAGCAAAAGA
>CAZGKS010000303.1:0-2101 GCA_964526275.1 uncultured Methylobacterium sp.
GCTTGTGTATTTCAGGATGTGAGCCTTGTGGGCGGTGACAGAAAACGCCTTCCCGGGCGGGTATCGCCTTTTGTCTGCCCCTCAAGATGCGTGAAAGGGGTTGCGCGTTCCGAGAAGATTTGTTAGCGACCGCTCAGGCTTTGTTGCGCAGTCTATGCGCAGGAGGCAAAAGACGGGGTATCCCCCGATGGATTCCATATGCGCAAACGGCCTGGCCGGGTGCGCAGCAAACCAAAGAGCAGCGCGCGTGGCAACATCGAGCCCAACCGTTTCCTCCCTAGCCGGGCGTTATGGCAACGCCTTGTTCGAGCTGGCGCAAGAATCGCGTGCCGTTGCGGAAGTCGGCAATGCGCTTGCGGCTTTCGTGGCGTTGCTCGATCAAAACGCCGATCTTGCGCGCATGGTTGCCAGCCCGGTTTTCTCAACCGATGAGCAAGGCAAGGCGCTTGCAGCGGTGTTGGCCAAAGCGGGGATTTCCGGTCTTGCGGCTAATTTCCTGCTGCTGCTGGCCGCGCGTCGGCGCCTGGCCGCGGTTCGTTCGATCGTTGAGGCCTATAAAGCGCTGGCCGATGACGCCGCCGGTATTCGCCATGCCGAGGTGCGGGTTGCTGCACCGCTTTCTGAGGCACAAGGCGCAGAACTCGAACAGGTTCTGGCGCAGGTTCTTGGTGCCAAGGATGGCGGCAAGATCGTACTTTCTCAAACCCTTGATCCTTCGTTGATCGGCGGGCTGGTTGTTAAAATCGGTTCCCGTATGATCGATGCATCCCTTAAAACACGGCTCAACGCGATGAAACGCGCGATGATCCAGGCTTGAAACGAAAGGCTTGACCGATGGAACTGCGTGCCGCCGAGATCACTGCGATCCTCAAGGACCAGATCAAAAATTTTGGGGCTTCTGCGGAAGTCACCGAAGTGGGCCAAGTGCTTTCCGTGGGCGATGGGATCGCGCGCGTTCATGGCCTTGACAAGGTGCAGGCCGGTGAAATGGTCGAATTCGAGAATGGTGTGCGCGGTATGGCGCTCAATCTCGAACGCGATAATGTCGGCGTCGTGATTTTCGGGTCCGATCGCGATATTATGGAAGGCCAAACCGTCAAGCGTACCGGCGCGATTGTCGATGTGCCGGTTGGCAAGGGCCTGCTTGGCCGCGTGGTCGATGCGCTCGGCAACCCGATTGATGGCAAGGGCCCGATCAAGGCCGAAAAACGCGCCCGGGTTGATGTCAAGGCGCCGGGCATCATTCCGCGTAAAAGCGTGCATGAGCCGATGGCGACGGGGCTTAAATCCGTCGATGCGCTTATCCCGATCGGGCGCGGCCAGCGCGAGCTGATCATCGGAGATCGCCAGACCGGCAAGACCGCGATCGCGCTGGATACTATTTTGAACCAGAAACCGCTCAACCAGAGCAACGACGAATCACAGAAGCTGTATTGCGTCTATGTCGCGGTTGGCCAAAAACGCTCTACCGTGGCGCAGTTCGTCAAAGTGCTCGAAGAGCGCGGCGCGCTTGAATATTCGATTATCGTGGCCGCGACCGCCTCTGATCCCGCGCCGATGCAGTTTCTTGCGCCGTTTTCTGGCTGTGCGATGGGCGAATTCTTCCGCGATAACGGCATGCATGCGGTTATCATTTACGACGATCTGTCGAAGCAGGCCGTGGCCTATCGCCAGATGTCGCTGTTGCTGCGCCGTCCGCCGGGCCGCGAAGCGTATCCGGGCGATGTGTTCTATTTGCACTCCCGTTTGTTGGAGCGCGCCGCCAAGCTCAACAAGGATAACGGCCTTGGCTCGCTGACCGCTCTCCCGGTCATCGAAACCCAGGCGAATGACGTTTCGGCCTATATCCCCACCAATGTGATTTCGATCACCGATGGCCAGATCTTCCTTGAAACCGACCTGTTCTTCCAGGGCATCCGCCCGGCGGTCAATGTCGGGCTGTCGGTTTCGCGCGTGGGGTCTTCCGCGCAAACCAAGGCGACCAAAAAGGTTGCCGGCAAGATCAAGGGCGAATTGGCGCAATACCGCGAAATGGCGGCGTTTGCGCAGTTCGGTTCCGATCTCGATGCGGTGACGCAACGCTTGCTCAACCGCGGCGCGC
>CAZGKS010000304.1:0-2097 GCA_964526275.1 uncultured Methylobacterium sp.
GCCGCAAACATTTGAGGCTTATTGTGTAACCCTCGATACGGCGCCCCCCCCGCAAGCAACGCCGGGTTTGCGCTCTCTTATGGAAGGCGCGGGGCGTGTTGGTATAAGTTCTGATTGCAAGCGCGGGTGCATCGCGGCATAAGACAAGCCTGCATTGCCAGATCCTGCGCCGCTTTGTTGAAGGTTTCGCCATGAACGAATTTCACCGCATTCGCCGCCTGCCGCCTTATGTTTTTGAACAGGTCAATAAAATCAAAGCCAAGGCGCGCGCCAATGGCGCAGACATTATTGACCTTGGCATGGGCAATCCGGACCTCCCCGCGCCCAAACATGTCGTTGAAAAACTGGTGGAAACCGCAGGCAAGCCGCGCACGGATCGCTATTCCGCCTCGCGCGGTATCCCCGGTTTGCGCCGCGCGCAGGCCGCCTATTACGAGCGCCGCTTCGGGGTGAAGGTCAACCCAGATACGCAGGTGGTCGCCACGTTGGGCTCCAAGGAGGGCTTTGCCAATATGGCGCAAGCCATTTGCGGCCCCGGCGATGTGGTATTGGTGCCCAACCCGTCTTATCCCATTCACGCCTTTGGCTTTTTGATGGCGGGCGGGGTGATTCGCTCTGTCCCCGCTGAACCCACGCCAGAAATGTTCCCGGCGCTGGAACGGGCGATGATCCATTCCGTGCCCAAGCCCGTTGCTCTGGTGGTGTGCTACCCCTCCAACCCCACCGCTTTTGTCGCTTCTCTCGATTTTTACCGCGATCTGGTGGCCTTTGCGCGCAAGCACGACCTGATTTTGCTCTCCGATCTGGCCTATGCGGAAGTGTATTTCGACGATGCAAACCCGCCCCCTTCGGTGTTGCAAGTACAAGGTGCGCTCGAATGCACGGTGGAATTCACCTCGATGTCGAAAACCTTTTCCATGGCCGGGTGGCGCATGGGGTTTGCCGTTGGCAATGACCGTTTGATCGGAGCGTTGGCGCGCGTTAAATCCTATCTCGATTACGGCGCTTATACACCTATTCAGGTAGCGGCCACGGCGGCGCTCAACGGCCCCGAAGACTGCATTACCGAAATGCGCGACACCTATAAAAAGCGCCGCGATGTCTTGATCGAAAGCTTCGGCAAAGCGGGGTGGGATATTCCGGTGCCGGAAGCAACCATGTTCGCCTGGGTGCAAATTACAGAGAAATACCGCGCCTTGGGCTCGGTGGAATTTGCCAAATTGCTGGTCGAAAAGGCTGAAGTTGCGGTGGCGCCAGGCCTGGGATTTGGCGAACACGGCGATGAGTATGTGCGCCTCGCTATTGTCGAGAACGAGCAGCGCATCCGCCAGGCGGCGCGCAATCTCAAGAAATTTTTCGATGGCGGGGATGCCAGCTTGCACAATATTCTGGGCGGGAGCGGGCAATAATCCCGCTGTTTTGCCATGCACCTCTCTTTGCCTTACATCCGCGCATGCAAAACGCTTGCGGCATAAAGTTTTGCGGGCATGTGTATCTGCTTGCTTTCTATAATGACCACAGGAGACACCCATGACACAGCCGCTGAAAATCGGGATTGCCGGGTTGGGAACCGTCGGGGTTGCCACCGTGCAGATTTTGGCGGGCAATGTCGCTGATCTTGCCAGCCGCGCCGGACGGCCAATCAAAGTGGTCGCTGTCAGCGCGCGCAGCAAGGGGCGCGATCGTGGGATCGATCTAACCCCCTATCGCTGGTATGACGATCCAGTGGCGATGGCAGCCGATCCTGAAGTCGCGCTGATCGTCGAGCTGATGGGCGGGGCAGAAGGGCCGGCGCGCGCGCTGGTGGAGGCGGCCTTGCAGCTTGGCAAGCCAGTGGTAACCGCCAACAAGGCGTTGCTGGCCGCACATGGCCCGGCGCTTGCGGCTCTGGCCGAAAAAAACGGCACCACCATTGCCTTTGAAGCGGCGGTTGCGGGCGGTATTCCGGTTATCAAAGCCTTGCGTGAGGGCTTGGTGGGCAACCGTGTCACGCGGGTTTCGGGCATTTTGAACGGCACCTGCAACTATATCCTCACCCGCATGGAAGCGGAGGGGCTGACCTTTGCGCAATGCCTTTCGGCGGCGCAAGCTTTGGGC
>CAZGKS010000305.1:0-2070 GCA_964526275.1 uncultured Methylobacterium sp.
GGCGGCAAATGGATATGTCAAACCCCTCAACCGTGCCATGGGGCACGCTTTTCGGACTTTTCCTGTCCTTTTGTGCACCAAAATCACGCCAACCCTCCATAATAAGGAGTCGTGACCCTAAAGGCTTGAATATCGCCTGCAGCGGTATAGAATGAACGCGCTCTTGTCTGGGACCATCGCCAGCAGGGAATTGAGCAGGGGGCCGCATGGCGATTATCGGCACGAAATGGGATGCGGCTGGCGCAGAAGCACAGGCGCGTGCGCCTCAATGGCAGGCTTTGCGGGCGCAGCTTCTCGCTCGCCGGGCAGCGGCTGCTTCGGGAGGCCCAGAAAAAGCGCGCGAGCGCCACACATCGCGTGGCAAATTGCTCCCGCGCGAGCGCGTAATGACCTTGCTCGATCCCGGATCGCCGTTTCTTGAGATCGGCGGGCTTGCCGCCTTTGACCTCTATGACGGCGAGATTCATGGCGCGGGCATGATTGCCGGGATTGGCCGGATCGAGGGGCAGGAGGCCATGGTCATCGCCAATGATGCGACGATCAAGGGCGGCACCTATTACCCGATGACGGTCAAAAAACACCTGCGCGCGCAAGAGATTGCGCAGCAGAACCGTTTACCCTGCGTTTATCTGGTCGATTCGGGCGGCGCCAACCTGCCGCACCAAACCGAGGTTTTTCCAGACCGTGACCATTTTGGCCGGATTTTTTACAACCAGGCGCGGCTTTCGGGGGAGGGAATCGCCCAGATTGCGGTGGTGATGGGCTCGTGCACCGCCGGGGGGGCCTATGTGCCCGCCATGAGCGATGAAACCATCATCGTGCGCAAGCAGGGCACGATTTTTTTAGGTGGGCCACCGCTGGTCAAGGCGGCAACGGGCGAGGTCGTTTCTGCCGAAGATCTGGGCGGGGCGGAGGTCCATGCCCGCCGCTCCGGTGTGGCCGATCATTACGCCGCCGATGATCGCCATGCGCTGGCGCTCGCGCGGCGGGTCGTGGCCAATCTCAATGCGCGCAAGCCGTTGGGGCCGGTGATCGAGCCCGTTGTTGAGCCGCTCTTTCCCGCCGATGAGCTGGAAAGCCTCGTGCCGACCGATCTGCGCCAGCAATACGACATCCGCGAGGTGATCGCGCGGTTGGTCGATGGTTCGGCGTTTGACGAATTCAAGGCGCTTTATGGCACAACGCTGGTGACCGGCTTTGCGCGGCTATGCGGCATTCCCATTGGCATTATCGCCAATAACGGCATCCTGTTCTCGGAAAGCGCGCTCAAAGGTGCGCATTTCATCGAATTATGCTGCAAGCGCAAAATTCCGCTGCTGTTTTTGCAAAATATTTCCGGCTTCATGGTGGGCAGCCAATATGAGGCGGGCGGGATCGCCAAGGATGGCGCCAAACTGGTAACCGCGGTTGCCAGCGCCGAAGTGCCGAAAATCACCGTTCTGGTGGGCGGCTCGTTCGGGGCGGGCAATTACGGTATGTGCGGACGTGCTTATTCGCCGCGCTTTTTGTTCAGCTGGCCCAATGCCCGCATTTCGGTAATGGGGGGCGAGCAGGCCGCCAGCGTGCTTGCAACCGTCAAGCGCGACAATTTTGAAGCTGCAGGCAAGGCGTGGCCTGCCGCCGAGGAGGAAGCCTTCAAGGCGCCAATCCGCGATCAATACGAGGCGGAGGGCAGCCCCTATTACGCCACCGCCCGGCTGTGGGATGACGGGATTATCCTGCCCTCGGAAACCCGGCGCGTGCTGGCACTGGCTTTTTCCGCCTGCCTCAATGCCCCGATTGCCGATACCCGCTTCGGCATTTTCAGGATGTGACAAATATGGCCCAGTTTTCACCCCGCGAACGTGCCCTTCTGCTTGGCGTCAAGGGGGTTGGGCCAAAGGGTTGTGCAGCGGCTCGAAGAATACGGCATTTCAGATCTTAAAACCCTTGCCGCACACGATGCGGGGACGTTATGTGCGGAAATTTCGTTGCGGTTAGGGGCAACCTGCTGGCGCAATTCACCCTTGGCGCGTGTCGCCTTGGTGGGGGCTATCGAGGCCGCGCAACACACCTTGCGCCTTGCCGTGG
>CAZGKS010000306.1:0-1218 GCA_964526275.1 uncultured Methylobacterium sp.
CCGTTGGGCCGGTGCCCCCGCACAGCCCATGGCGGGGGAGGGACATTGAAACAACGGGGCAAACACCATGCGGCTTGTGGTTCCACGCGGCGCATAAAAGCGCAAGAACCGCCTTTACCTTGGTGTATCCGCCTTTATTTTACCAATCCGAGATGCTTTTCAAAAAACGCCATGCTGCGCGCCCAAGCCAGATCCGCGGCGGGTTTATCGTAGCGGGCAGCGTTGGTATCGTTGTTGAAAGCGTGGTCTACCCCCGGATAACGGTGCATTTCATACGCCTTGCCATTGGCTTTCAGGGCATCCTCATAGGCCGTGATACCGGCATTGATGCGTTCATCCTTTTCGGCATAATGCAGCAGCAGCGGCGCCTGGATCGCGGGCACGGCGGTTGCCGGAATTTGTGGCCCGTAATAGGAAACCCCCGCTGCAAGCACGGGTTCGATTGCCGCAACGCGGTTGACCATACCCCCGCCCCAACAAAAGCCGATAATCCCCACCTTGCCGGTGCATAAAGGATGGCTGGCCAGAAACCGTACGGCTGCCGCGCAGCGTTTGGCGGCAACATCGCCCGGAATCGCGGAAATCTGCTCGCGCGCCTGATCCTCGTTGTCGGGCGTGCCAAATTCCGGCGAGAGCGCATCGACGCCCAAGGCAATAAACCCGTGCAACGCGATGCGGCGGACAATATCCTTGATATGCGGATTAAGCCCGCGATTTTCGTGCACGATCACAACCCCCGGCCGCTTGGCCTCGCCCTTCAGGCGCACCAGATCGCCATAAAGGCCGCTTTCAGCGCTCGGAATCTCTGTCTTTTCAGCGATTACCAGGCGCGGGTCATCCGGCTTGACCGTTTGCGCATGGGCGTAATCATTTTGCAGCAAGGGCAAGATCAAGGCGGCAGCGCTGGTGGAGCCCGCCAAAAGGGTAAGGCGCTCCATAAAAGCGCGACGATCCATGGCGCCATGCGTAAAACGGTCGTAAAGGCGGATAATTTCCTCGGATAAAACCGGCTTGGGCGACAGATCGGTCATGGTGCTCTCCCTTGATGGTTCCAAGCCTAATGGAAAACCATGGGAAGACAAGACCATAAAAAAACGGCCCCGAAGAGCCGTTTTTAAAAATACCCGATTTGGAGACACCAAAAAGGCCCTGCCAGAAGGCTGCCTTATTTGGCTGCGGCTTTATCCTTGTCCTTGCGGTCCGTGCGCTCCGCGATAC
>CAZGKS010000306.1:1228-2029 GCA_964526275.1 uncultured Methylobacterium sp.
CATCAAGCCTAATGGAAAATCACAGGAAGACAAGACAATAAAAAACGGCCCCGAAGAGCCGTTTTTCAAAATGCCGGGTTTGGAAATACCAAAAGGCCGCTTATTTGGCTGCGGCTTTATCCTTGTCCTTGCGGTCCGTGCGCTCGGCGATACGGGCCGATTTACCACGACGATCGCGCAGATAATACAGCTTGGCGCGCCGCACCTTACCGCGCCGCACCAGCTTGATGGAATCGATATTGGGCGAATAGAGCGGAAACACGCGCTCAACCCCTTCGCCATAGGAAATCTTGCGAACGGTGAAGCTTTCATTGAGGCCGCCGCCATTGCGCGCGATGCAAACGCCTTCATAGGCCTGCACGCGGCTGCGCTCGCCTTCTGTGACCTTCACATTGACAATGACCGTATCTCCGGGCGAGAAAACCGGTATTTTCTTGTCGCCCAAAACGCGGGCGGCTTCTTCCTGTTCGAGAATGGCAATCATATCCATGGTCATATCCTTTCGCGCCGATAGGGCGAGCGCTTGAACACGCTGTTGTGAGTTAAAGGTTCGCTCCCATAGCGCAAAGGCGAGGGGTTGTCACGCTTGATTGTGCACGGCGCGGGTTTAAGGCCCATAAACCCCGATTGTCTCATCCATGCCCGGCATGGGCGGTCAAAAAAGCCAGATCAATCCCCATTTCTTTTAAAGCTGCGGTGTATTTGTGGGTCTGGCCCGTGCTTAAGAGCAAGGCGGGATCGAGAGAGGTGGTCAACCACGCATTTTGTGCAATTTCAGCCTCGATTTGCCCAGGGCCCCAC
>CAZGKS010000307.1:0-2024 GCA_964526275.1 uncultured Methylobacterium sp.
GCAATGAGCACATCCCTGAAAAAGCCGGTGATGCGGGAAAGCAGGGTCGCAGACCCGACAAGGGTCAGCAGACGCGCAAGAGACTTGACTGGAACAGGGGGGGAAGGGCGTGACGCGAAGGGGAGCGGCATGGCGCGATGATAGAAACCCGCTCCCTCAAGTCAAGGGCTTAACCGTTCAGTCCCGGCATTTGGTGGAGCAATCAAAAGCAAAAGACACGTTCTTATACAATTAGGGTAGGACTCCTTCTTATGGAGGGTTGGATTATGGATTGTTGGCGTGATTTTGGCGCGCAAAAGGACAGGAAAAGCTCGAAAAGCGCGCCCCATGGCACGGCTATCGCGGCAGGTGCCCTTTGCAAAGACCATACAGCGAACCGGGAACCGGCTTGCCTGCATCCAGCCGTGTATGCGCATGGTGCAGGAACAAGCGCTCGAAAGCGTGCTGGGTTTGCAGCTGCGCCAGATAATCGGCGCTATGATGGACGCGGCAATCCGCACCGATTTTGAAAGGAGCGCGAAAATCCGGGTATAAAGGCAGCGCAGCTTTGGGTGAAGCATCCGGCGAGAAAGGCTGCGCATCCGGAAACGCCGCATCCGGAAACGCCGCATCCACAAAGAGCCCATCCGGAGAGAGCCCTTCCGGGGGCGCATCCGGTTCCAACCGCTGGATCGTGAAGGCGAAGACGCCCCCGGGCTTTAAAACGCGCGCGCAATGGGCGAAAACCGCCTGCAAATCGGGCAGGTAGCAAAAAACATCGGCTGCAACCACCAGATCCAGGCTGGCATCGGGGAGCGTTGCCATAAAGGCATCGATGCCCAGGGTCTGGAGCGCTGCATACAAACCGCTTGCACGTGCCTGATCGATCATCCGCGCACTTAAATCACACCCGGACAAGTGCTGGACCTGCTCGCCCAGCGCCTTGCCCATCAGGCCCGTCCCGCACCCCAAATCCACCGCACGGGCAAAGGGCGCATGGGGCGCTAACGCCGCTGCCAGCATGCTTGGTGCGCAATATCCAAGGGTTTTGCTCAGATGCGCCTCAAAACGCGGGGCGTATTCATCAAACAGCGCCGCGATATAGGCATCCGGCATGACAGGGGGCGCGCCCATTTGGGCAAGCAACACGCTCGCGCCCAGCGTATCGGCGCTATCCAGCGCGACTACACGCTGCAGCGCGATTCGGGCGTCGTGGCGCGCCTCCGTTGCCATCAACGCTTTGCCAAGCAGAAACAGGGCGGGCGGCCAATCGGGGGCAAGCTCAAGCGCTTGGGCGAAGAGTTCGGCCGCTTCGCGCGCCTCGCCGGCCTGCAAGGCGGCCTCCCCCCATTGCAGACGCCGTGCCGCCAGCGGATTTGCACAAGGATAATGGGTATGGATAGGGCGCATGGCGATCGCAATCAAGGCGCAGCGGGGCATGCGCAAGGGGAGAAACAGGACAGGAGGCGAGAGCAGGGAGGCCAGAGAGCAGAAGAATTATCTTGAATTTTATAAAAATGCAGAAGAAATTTGGCAAGGTCACATTTTTTGGTATTGTGTGCTTGCCAAAATGGCAAAATAACGACCATGATGGCAGCGATAAGCATAAGACTTTCGGTGGGGGTAATCTATGCCTGACAGGGAGGCCGGTTGGCATGGATTCACAAACCCTTGGGGCGGTTCAGGGCAAAATTCTGATCGCTGATGATCATCCGTTGTTTCGTGGGGCCCTCAAGGTCGCTATCAGCGGGGCGGTAGGCGCGTATAGCGTGCTGGAAGCAGGCAGCTTTGATGAGGCGGTGGGGGTTCTGGCGCGCAACACGGGTATGGATCTGGTGTTGCTCGATCTCAAAATGCCCGGTGCCAGTGGCTTTTCAGGGTTGGCGCATTTGCGGGCCCAATATCCCAGCGTGCCGGTGATTGTGGTTTCCGGGATAGAAGACGCTCATACCATGCGCACCTGCATGGAGTTTGGCGCTTCAGGCTATATTCCCAAAACGACCGCGCCGGAAGCCATGGGCGAGGCTATTCGTACGGTTCTGGAC
>CAZGKS010000308.1:0-2008 GCA_964526275.1 uncultured Methylobacterium sp.
CTCTTCTTCCTGCACCCGCTTGCGGAACCAGAACGCGTATAAAGCAGGCAAAAAGATCAACGTGAGGAAGGTTGCGACAAACAACCCGCCCATAACCGTAACCGCCATGGGGCCCCAGAACGCCGAGCGGGTTAACGGAATCATCGCCAAAATGGCCGTGCCTGCGGTCAGCAGAACAGGGCGCGAGCGCCGGATGATGGATTCGATCAAGGCTTCGCGGAACCGCAACCCGCGATCGAGATTATGCTGCACCTGATCCACCAGAATGACCGAATTGCGCATATCCATGCCCGAAAGCGCGATCAGCCCCAAAAGCGCAACAAAGCCGAAGGGCATGCCGGTCAGGTTGAGCGCCAGCGACGCGCCGATAATCCCCAAAGGGGCGCTCATAATGACCAGAAACAGCTTGGAGAAGCTTTGCAATTGCAGCATCAGGATAGTGAGCATCACAATGCCCATGAGCGGAAACAGCTTGAAAATCGAATCATTGGCTTTGGCGGTTTCCTCCACCGCGCCGCCAAGCTGGAGCTGATACCCTGCTGGCAGGGTTTTTCGATAGGCTTGCAAATCCTCCCAGATCTCATTGGAGACGTCCGGGGCGGTCACACCGTCGATAATATCAGCCCGCACGCTGATCGCCATATCGCGGTTGCGGCGCCAGAGAATGGATTCTTCATAGGCATAGGTGATCTGCGCCACCTGCGAGAGCGGAACGGCCACGCCATTGCGGCTGGTGAGGGTGAAGGCGGCGAGCTTGGCGGGGTCCAGCCGTTCTTCGGGCACTGCACGGGCGATCACCTGAATGGTTTCCGTGCCCTGGCGCACGGCGGTTATCGGAGTTCCGCTCAAGAACAGGTTGAGCGTTTGGGCGATCGCGCTGGTATCAAGCCCGAAAGCGCGGGCGCGATCCTGATCAATGGTCAAGCGGATCGAGGGCATCCGCTCGTTCCAATCGAGATGCGGATTTTTGATCTTGGGATTTTTTTCCGCCAGTGTGCGGACCTGCTGGGCGATTTGCCGCACCATGGCGGGGTCTTCCCCCACCACGCGGAACTGCACCGGGAAGCCCACCGGCGGGCCAAAATTAAAGCGATCAATCCGCACGCGCGCCGCGCTCAAGGCCCCTTGATTAACCGCGCGCTCCAGCCGGGTTTTAATGCGCTCACGCGCTTCGACATTGGGGGTCAGGATCACGATCTGCGTGAACGCCTCGTTCGGCATGACCGCATTGAGCCCAAGCCAGAAGCGGGGCGAGCCCTGGCCGATATAGGCCGTGTAATGGGTGATATCCGGGTCGCCCTTGAGCAGGGGTTCGGCCTCCCGCACCATCGCCTCGCTGGCTTGAATGGAAGACCCTTCGGGCAGGCGCATCTCAAGAAAGAGTTCCGGGCGCTCGGAGAGCGGAAAGAACTGCTTGGAGACGAAATTGAACCCGAAAATCGCCGATGCGAACACTATTCCGGTAGCGAAGATCACCTTGATGCGGTGATCGATGCACCAGCCGAGCAAATTGCGCAAACGGGCATACCACGGGCCGGAATAAATGCTGTCCTCGTCCTGGGCATGCTTTTTGGGGTCGATATTTGGCAGGAACTTCACCCCCAGATAGGGGATAAAAATCACCGCGACAATCCAGGAGGCAATCAACGCCAACCCGACCACATAAAAAATGCCGCCCGCAGATTCGCCAACCCCCGATTGGGCGAGCCCGATTGGCAAAAACCCCGCCGCCGTGACCAATGTGCCGGTCAGCATGGGGAAGGCGGTAGAATCCCAGGCAAAGGCGGCTGCGCGGAAACGGTCCCACCCCTCTTCCATTTTGACGAGCATGGATTCAACGGCAATAATCGCGTCATCAACCAAAAGGCCAAGCGCGATAATCAGCGCGCCAAGCGAAATGCGGTGCAGATCCACCCCCATCAGGTTCATGACAATGAACACCATGGACAGCACCAGCGGCACGGACATGGCCACGACAATGCCGGTGCGCCAGCCAAGGGTTAAAAAG
>CAZGKS010000309.1:0-1992 GCA_964526275.1 uncultured Methylobacterium sp.
TCACGCCTTGCTGCACAACGACCGCGAGGGGCTCAAAAAGGGGCTGTGGCTCACGGTTCTGCTCGGAGCCCTGTTCACGTGTGTACAGGCCTATGAATATATGCATGCGGGGTTTGGGTTCAAAAACCACATTTATGGCGCTGTTTTCTACATGGCGACCGGGTTCCATGGGTTTCACGTTCTGGTCGGTACGATCTTTCTGGCTATCTGCTTGATGCGGGCCAATACGGGACATTTCACCCCAAAGCAGCATCTGGGGTTTGAGTTTGCCGCTTGGTATTGGCACTTTGTGGACGTGGTATGGCTGTTTTTGTTCGCGGCCATCTATGTCTGGGGCTCCAATTACGGCATGGCAGCGGCCGCAGGCCATTGAGCGCGTAAGCGCTTAACTCCCAAAGGGCGGCCTCGGTCGCCCTTTTGCATGGGAGACACGGTTGCATCGGAGACAAGAATGCCCCAGCTTCCCTATTCAGGCCCCCGTGCGGATGCTGTTATGGCCGGGCTTTCGGGGCGTTGCCCGCGTTGCGGCGAAGGCCGGTTGTTCAAGGGTTTCTTGAGCGTGACCCCGACCTGCCGGGTCTGCGCGCTGGATAATGCCTTTGCCGATGCAGGGGATGGCCCTGCGGTCTTTGTGATCCTGCTCGCCGGGTTTGTCATCATCGGCTTGGTTTTGATGGTGGAAGTTGCGTGGGAGCCACCGATCTGGGTGCATCTGGCCATTTTTTTGCCGCTCACGCTGGTTGTGACATTGGGCATGCTGCGCCCGCTCAAGGGGCTGATGATCGCGCTGCAATATCGCAATAAGGCGGAACAGGGACGGCTTGAAAAATGACCGCAACCAAGCCGGTTCCGCGATTATTGGGCGTATTTCTGCTGGTATGCGCGCTGATCTGTGCACTGCTGGCGGCTTGGCAAGGGCGGCGCATGGGCGAAAAGCAGGCCATGCTGGCCGGCTTTGCAAACAGCTTTGCACTCCCCCCACGCCCGCTGGCCCAAAAGGGGCTCCAAGGCGGGCTTTATGACCGCGTGAGCGTGCACGGCCAGTTCGATCATTCCCGCGAAACCTTTATCCGCACTTCGCGCCCTCTGGGGAGCACAACCTCGCCAGCAACAGCCCCCTCTCCCCCGCTTTCAGGCGCACCTTCACGGGAGACCTTGCAAAACACAGGTCAGGGCAGCGTTTTCGGAGTGCTTGTCCTCACGCCTTTTTTTCCAGCGCCTTGTGCCCCCGCGCCCTGTGAAAACCGCCCCCTGCTGGTCGATCGCGGATTTGTCCAAACCCCTCCCGATGGTAAAATCCCGCCATTTTTGCGGCCGGAGGGCGCGGTAACGCTGCAAGGCGTGCTACGCGCCAGCGAAGCGCCGGGCTGGTTCCAGCCCTCGAACAACCCGCGCGCGGCTCAATGGTTTTCGCGGGATGTCGCGGCGATTGCCGCCATGCATGCGCTTCCGGAAATCCGCACGGATCTGTTTTTGCAACGCGAAGCGCAGCCGGGCGAGCAAGCGCCCTATGGTTTGGAAGCCGAAAAATTCATCCAGACCATTGCCAATAATCATTTTGAATACGCCTTGACCTGGGGCGCGCTTTCGCTCACCAGCATAGGCGTTTTGTTTGCGGCGTTTTGGCGTCGGCGAGCCCGCTTTACCCCGGAACAGGACGTGTTTTAACGCAAACATGTCCTGCTCTTATCTCGATGTAGAAAACGCGTCTTTGGCTTTGGATGATTCTATCAAAAGCCAAAACGCTACACAATGAGCACGACGATGGGTTTGTACGTTTCAACGCGCGGGGAAGCCCCGCATTTATCCTTCGAGCAAAGCCTGCTCACGGGCCTTGCGCGCGATGGCGGGCTCTATGTGCCGGCAAGCTGGCCGCATATCACGGCAGAGGAAATCGCGGGCTATGCCGGGCGCCCGTTTGCGGGCGTTGCGCAGGATATTATCCGCCGGTTCATGGGCATAGATGCCGATAAGGCGGCCTTAGGGGTGGCT
>CAZGKS010000310.1:0-1980 GCA_964526275.1 uncultured Methylobacterium sp.
GATCCGTATCACGGGCCACACCAACACCGAGCGGAGCAGCACCCCCGATAAAACAGAGGGTTGGCGCCTTTCCTCGGATAGGGCTTTGGCGATACGCGACCTTCTGGCGGAAGGGGGCGTGCCGCATGAGCGGTTTGAAAGCGTGATCGGCAAAGCAGATACGCAGCCAGCCTTTCCAGATGATCCTGCCATGGCTGCCAACCGGCGGATTTCGATTTTGCTGGTACGCGCCGCCCCGCCCCTGCCGCTGCCCTAACCCCTTTTCGAGAACATTTTCCGATCCGGCGGTTATCGGTTGATTTCAGCATGCTCCCGCTTGCCAAATGACGGTTTGAACCGGCCCGCCGCAACATTACCCTTGCCCATACCTGCACGCCCATACCCTTGCCCATACCTGCACAACGCGCTGGTTCCCAGCGCGTTTTTTGCGTTATACCAATGGCCTTGGATATTAGCCCCAAGCCCTCACGTTTAAAAACCCGCCAGGAAGCATGCCTCCCCTGTCAAAGAGGCAAAATAAATTCATTTTTTACCAAAAATCGATTCGGACATGCTTTGTTTATGATAGGTATCAAACGTTAGTGCACGAACGCTCTATCCACTTTTCTCTGATTAACCTTGTATCAGAGTGAAACAAATTTGGGAAAAAACCCCGTTTTCAGCGCAAAAACCGGCAGAGACAGGTTAATATCGCGCTTTGCCCCACAAAAAAGGGGCCTTTCGGCCCCGTTCTGTGGTGCATTTTGGAGCGAAGTATCTCATCCCAAAGGCCTTGGATGCTGACGCACAAGACCCTTGAAGGGAACGAAACTATCTTATTTTATCACGGGATACGATCGTTTCGTGATGAATACCGAAGAGTCCTTTGCAAGGACCCTGGGTATCAATCGCCCAGCGCATTGAAGCGCCGATGCGCGCGCTTGCGCATCCTTTGGCCTTCCACAACGGCCGCCAGCATCATATGCGCCCCACGATAGATCCGGATCAAAAAAAGCATCATCGCATAATCCTTTGAAAAACAGGAAGAAAAACGAAAGCGTGAAGGAGCCGCGCTCTCAGGCAAGCCCGAACGCTTGCCCGTCAGAATGGCAGATCCTCAACCTTTGGCGCGGTATCTGCGACAGACATCGAGGCATAGCGGCGCAACTCACGCGCAACCTGCGCCCGGCGGCTTTCCACCATGGCGGCAACGAGCCGTGCGAAAAAACCGGGACCGCGCGCCGTGGCAACCACCGGTTTACGGCTTTGCACCAAACCGGCAAGCGGCAGAAGCGCATCACTGAACGAAGGAGCGTCACGGAAGGAAGAAGAACGAGCAATAGCCTGAATTGCCATGATAAATCTCCGACGGATCTTATGGGCCGTGGCTGCAACCAGCCACCTTGACCGTCAATCCATACGCTAGGAGATAGCAATTTTGCTGCAACGCAACAAGACGGGATAGAGCAACCTAGTCATGCGTTTTTAGAATGATTAATAATTAATTACGGAGTAAGACTGCGTTTTTTGCATAATATGTCAAAAATATGGCACAGCCCCACCCACCCAAAAAACACTACGCGACCAGACCTGCAGGCCTTATAAGAATACCGGATTATCCAATGGAACCCTCCCCATGCGCGCACATTTTCAAGAGTTTACCACACCGATCACCGCTCCAAAGACCATCCACGAGCGCCTTGAAGCCCTGCGCGCCTGGCTTTCCGCCCATGCGCTGGATGGAATGCTCTTGCCGCGCGCGGATATTTTCCAGGGCGAATACCTCCCCGCTTGCGAAGAACGGATGCGCTGGCTCACCGGCTTTACCGGCTCGGCAGGGTTCGGAATCGTACTTGCCGAGCACGCCGCCCTGTTTGTCGATGGTCGCTATGACGTGCAAGCGCGCGCGGAATTGGCCCATAGTGCTATCGCGGTCGTCCCGCTCGCCCAGCAAACCCCGCAAGAATGGCTGAAAACGCATCGGGGGGGGGGGGGGGGGGG
>CAZGKS010000311.1:0-1979 GCA_964526275.1 uncultured Methylobacterium sp.
GTGGATACCGGTTAGCGGAACAAGCGGCATCAACGGAGCTGTTTACAAGAAACCATGAGTGATTTTCCCCCCGGTGATTCCTCCCAAGCATTGGCCCAACAGGCCCTTGCACCCTCTGAACCCGCGGTTTTTGCGCCAGAGATAGCGCGTGCGGCGCCTGTGCGTGCGGTGTCCGTGCCGCTCAAGCGCGTGCATATCAAATCCTATGGCTGCCAGATGAACGCCCATGACGCCGAACGCATGGCAGATCATTTGGCGCAAAGTGGATATGAGACCAGCGACAACGTGGAGGATGCCGATCTGGTGATCCTCAACACGTGCCATATCCGCGAAAAAGCCTCGGAAAAGGTCTATTCTGAACTCGGCCGGTTGCGCGATACCAAGCTTCGCCGCGCCCGCGAGGGGCAAAAAACGCTGATCGCGGTGGCAGGCTGCGTTGCACAGGCGGAAGGGGCGGAAATTTTCCGTCGCCAGCACGCCGTGGATCTGGTGGTCGGGCCACAAAGCTACCACCGCTTGCCCGATTTGCTGGTGGATGCCGCCAAAACCGGCCGCGCGATCGATACCGAATTTCCAGCAGAAGATAAATTCCAGCATCTAGCTGCCCCGCAACAGGCGCGGCTGCAAGCGCGTGGCCCAGCCGCGTTTTTAACCGTGCAGGAAGGGTGTGACAAATTCTGCTCGTTTTGCGTGGTGCCCTTTACGCGCGGCGCGGAAACCTCCCGCCCCGTTACGGCCATTGTTGCCGAAGCGCAGGCTTTGGTAGCGGGCGGGGTGCGCGAGATCATGCTGCTGGGGCAAAATGTCAACGCGTATCACGGTGTGGATGTGGCGGGGGTGGGCGATGAGGCTGGGGCAGATAACCCCACCAGCGCCTGCGATCTGGCGGGGTTGCTGGCGCATTTATCGCGTATCGAGGGGTTGAAGCGGCTGCGCTATGCCACCTCGCATCCGCGCGACATGACCCTCGCCCTGCTCGAAGCACATCGCGATAACCCCAAGCTGATGCCCTATCTGCATCTGCCGGTGCAAAGTGGCTCCAACCGTATTCTCAAAGCCATGAACCGCAAGCATGATCGCGAATTTTATCTGCAAATTCTGGCGGATGCGCGGGCGCTGCGGCCGGATCTGGCGATAACCTCCGATTTTATCGTCGGGTTTCCGGGCGAAACCGATGCCGATTTTGAACAGACGATGGATCTTGTCCGCAAGGTCGGGTTCGCGGCCGCTTATTTCTTCAAATATTCGCCCCGTCCGGGCACAAAATCTGCCGAAGGGCCCGATACTGTGCCGGAAGATGTCAAAAATGCGCGCCTTGCCGCCTTGCAAGCCCTGCTGTTTGCGCAACAAACGGCCTTCAACAGCGCCTGTATGGGGCGCACACTGGACGTGCTGTTTGAGAAGGAAGGGCGGCGGGCCGGGCAAGTCGCGGGCAAATCCCCCTATCTGCAAACGGTGCATGTGCAGATGCCCTCGCCGGAGGCCGCGCGGGCCCTGATCGGCTCGATCGCACAGGTTGAAATTACCGAGGTGCTGTCCAATACGCTCAATGGACGCCTCATCGCGGCCCCGTTGCAGGATGCCGCCGCATGAAAGCGCCTCCGGAGCCGCGATCCGCACAGCCCGCGCCTGCCAACAAACCCGCCGCGCGCGAGGAAATCCTGACCTTCGAGGATAACCGCGCGGCCTCCTTGCTGGTTGGGCATTTCGACCAGAATATCGCGCGGATCGAGCAAAAACTCGGGCTCACAATCCAGGTCAATGGCAACCGGTTTGCACTTGCGGGCGAAGCAGGGGCTGTCGCACAGGCGCGCGATGCGCTGCACCGCCTTTATGGGCTGATCCTGCGCGGGCATATGCTCGAAGCCGGGGATATTGACGGCGCGCTGGAGGAGGCCGCTGCCCCGCCCCTGCCGCTCGAATTGAGCACGCAGGCAAGCCCGCTTGCCCGCGATTCGTTGGGGGCGCCCCCCCGGGGG
>CAZGKS010000312.1:0-1975 GCA_964526275.1 uncultured Methylobacterium sp.
CAAATCAAGCATGCCGCTTTTTGGCCATAAACCTTGGGGGGATACACCCCCTGCCAACATAATTTTCAGCCTCAAGGGGATTTGTTGAGGGGAATTGAAGGCGCGATGGATGAGGGCGCGAGGCTTTAGGGAAGGGCGCGCAGCTGTTATCCACAGGCTAAACCCCTGCCGTG
This sequence comes from uncultured Methylobacterium sp., assembly GCA_964526275.1. Taxonomy (GTDB): domain Bacteria; phylum Pseudomonadota; class Alphaproteobacteria; order Rhizobiales; family Beijerinckiaceae; genus Rhabdaerophilum. Next base: position 174 of record CAZGKS010000312.1, read on the forward strand.
CACGCGGTTCATGGGGGTTTCATGGGGGTTTCATGGGGGGGCATTGAGGTTTTAGGGGGGGATGCGGTTCTTGGGGGGGCATGGAGCGCTCCCAAGCAGGCAGCGGCGTTTGAGGGGCTGCGGTACTACCGGGATGGCGGGCAAGGTTGCACGCGGCGGGAACAGGATGCCCAGCTCACCCTTCCATCACGGTTTTGACCGTTTCAATCAATTGTTTGAGATTGAAGGGCTTGGAGAGGAAATCGAATTGCTGGCCTTCCGGCAGGTTCTTGCGGAAGGCTTCCTCGGCATAGCCTGATACAAACACCACCTTGATTCGCGGGATGCGCTTGCGCAATTCCCCCAGCAAGGTCGGGCCATCCATTTCCGGCATCACGACATCGGAGACGACCAGATCCAGCGTGTCGAGCAACCCTTCGGTTTTTGCCAGAGCATCGAGGCCGGAATTGGCTTCGATGACGCTATAGCCGCGCGAGCGCAACGCGCGCGAGACCACGGAGCGGACGGAATCTTCGTCATCGACCAGCAGGATCGAGCCGGTTCCGGTGTAATTCTCGTTGCGAGCTGCGGGGGCCCCTGGTGCAGCAGGCGGTACCGCAGGGGCGGGGAGCTTGCTATCGACGGGCGCTTCTGGCGTTGCGTGGGCCGTTTTGGGCGCGGGCGCTTCTGGCGTTGCAATGTCGTGCGGGCTTGGGGGCGGCACTTGCGCGGCCTGTGCCGGGATGGCAGGGGGCGGCGCGCCAGCATTCGCTTGGGCATGGATCGCGAGGATATTGGTCTTGGCGGGCAGGGCTTCCGGGGTCTCCGGTTTGGCCTTGCGTTGGGTGGATAGATGCCGGGGCAGAAAAATCCGGAAGGTCGTTCCCTTACCAAGTTCTGACAGGCAATCGATAAAGCCTTGCGATTGCTTTACAAAGCCATAGACCGACGACAAGCCAAGCCCGGTGCCCTTGCCAATCTCCTTGGTGGTGAAAAAGGGTTCGAAGATCTTCCGGCGCACTTCTTCGGGCATGCCTGCGCCGTTATCGCTCACCTCAATGACCACATAATCGGTCGGGACCAAGCCTTCCAGGGCGAGCTTGGAGGTTTCCGCCTGGGTGATGTTGCGGGTGATGATCCGGAAAATGCCGGTTTCCCCCATCGCATGGCCGGAATTGACCGCCATATTGATGATCATGTTGTCAAACGAGGCACCATCCACCCGGATGGGCCATAAATCGCGGCCGTGATGGATGTCGAAATCGATTTTGGAGGTCAAGGTGCGGCGCAGCATGGAGGCGAGGCCGCCCAAGCGCTCCCCGACATCGAGCACTTCCGGAATGAGGGTTTGCTGGCGCGAAAAAGACAGCAATTGCTTCACAAGGCTGGCCGCGCGCAGCACGGATTCCTTGATCTGTTGGGCATCTTGATAATGCGGATCGGTAACCCGCAACGAGCCGAGCATGAATTCGGCGTTGGAGAGCACCGATTGCAGGTGGTTGTTGAAATCATGCGCGACACCACCCGCCAATTGGCCAATGGCGTTCATTTTGGTGGATTGGAAAAACTGTTCCTGAAGCCTGCGCTCCTCGGTGGTTTCGACAAAATAGGCCAAAGTGACTTCGCGCCCGCCATCCTGCTTGGGGAGGGAGACAAAATAGCCGCGCGCGGACCGCCGGATCTGGCTTTCCACACTGACATCCACGGGGTCGATCTCGCCCTTATCGGCGAGGGCGGCGGCGATTGCGGCCGTGATTTTTTCCCGTCCTTCCGGTTTGATCAAATCGATCAGGTGGCTGCCCTGCTTGGGGGCGGCCGCAAAC
>CAZGKS010000313.1:0-1975 GCA_964526275.1 uncultured Methylobacterium sp.
ACGGGCCGGAAAGGTTGGTATCCACCACGCGTCGCCAATCCTCGACCGATAAATCCTCCAGCGCAATGCCTGGCGCATTGGTCCCCGCATTGTTGAACACGACATCCAGCCGCCCAAAACGCGCCGCCGCCTGCTCAAACAGCGCGCGCACTTGGTCCGGCACGGTTACATCGGTTGCCACGCACAGACCATGGGCAACAGGGGCACCGCTCAGCGCCAGGGTTTCCTGCAACGCCGCCAGCCGCCGCCCGGCAAGCACGACCTTGTCGCCGCGTTGCAAAAACGCTATCGCCGCCGCCCGGCCGATGCCAGACCCCGCACCGGTGATCAGGAGGGTTTTCGCCATGGGTTTATCCTTTTCTGGCGTGTTACCTTGCAAGCCTGTTCCCTTGCAAGCTTATTCCTTTACCGCTCCGGTCATGGAGGAGACATAATAATCCACAAAGAAGGAATACAAAATCACCACCGGCAGCGAGCCGAGCAAGGCCCCGGCCATGAGCGACCCCCATTCGAACACATCCCCGCGCACCAGCTCGGTCAGCACCCCGACCGGCACGGTTTTCTGTTCCGAAGATTGGATGAAGGTGAGCGCATAGATAAATTCGTTCCAGCTCAGGGTGAAGGCGAAAATCCCGGCGGAGATCAACCCCGGCACCGCCAAAGGCAAAATGATCTTGGTCAAAATCTGCCAGCGCGAGGCGCCATCCATCAGCGCGCATTCCTCCAGCTCATAGGGGATCGAGCGGAAATACCCCATCAGCAGCCAGGTGCAGAACGGGATAAGAAAGGTGGGATACGTGAGAATAAGCGCCAGCTTGGTGTCGTAAATGCCCAGCTTGAACACAATAAACGCCAGCGGGATGAACAAAATGGAGGGCGGCACCAAATACGCCAGAAAGATCATCAGCCCGACATTGGACGCTCCCTTGAACCGCACGCGCTCAATGGCATAGGCCGCACAGACCGAAGCCGCAAGCGCCAGAAAGGTCGAGGCTGTCGCCACCACCATCGTGTTCCACAACCACCCCGGATAACTGGTCTCGAACAGCAGGTATTTGATATGCTCCAGCGTGGGCCCCACCACCCAGAGCGGCGAAAAATTGGCGTAATCGGTCAATTGGTGGTTGGGTTTAACCGCCGTGATCGCCATCCAGTAAAACGGAAACAGCAGCACGAACACAAACATCGCCAGCGGCAGATACAGCACCAAAATCCGCCGGGGCAGATAATTGAGATACCCCATGCCAACGCTGTCATCTGCCAGCACGGCCTTGGTTGCGGTTTCAGACATGGTTTTATCCCTTGATCCTGTTGAGAGCTGCAAGAAAGCGTGTTTGCTAAAGCGGGGTCGCGCAAGAGGGCGCAGGCCCGCTCAAACCGCTAATCGCGTCCCCCTTGTTGCCATTTACGCCGCTGCAGGCCGAAGAACGAGAACAAGATCGCCGCGAGCAAAAACGGTACCATCGCTACCGCAATGGCCGCGCCTTCGCCCAATTGCCCCCCCGGAATCCCGCGCTGGAACGATAACGTTGCCATCAAATGCGTGGCATTGACCGGCCCGCCCTTGGTCAGCACATAGATGAGCTGGAAATCGGTAAAGGTGAACAGCACCGAGAAGGTCATCACCACCGCGATGATCGGGGTCAACAGCGGCAGCGTGACATAGCGGAAACGCTGCCACGGCGTTGCGCCATCGAGCGAGGCGGCTTCCTGCAACGAGGGCGAGATGGTTTGCAGCCCCGCCAGCAAGGAGATCGCGACAAACGGGATCCCGCGCCACACATTGGCCGCGATAACGGAGGCGCGCGCGGTGACCATATCGCCCAGAAAATTGATCGGCTTGTCGATAAAGCCCCATTTTATCAACACCCAGGAAATAACCGAAAACTGGCTGTCATAAATCCACCAGAAGGCAATGGCGGAAAGCACGGTCGGCACCACCCAGGGCAGCAAAATAATGGCGCGAAAGAAGCTC
>CAZGKS010000314.1:0-1970 GCA_964526275.1 uncultured Methylobacterium sp.
GTACCGGATTTTGCGCGTAGGCAGTTCCGGGTTTGATGTGCTCGGCAGTGTCGGCAGTGCCGCCATGATCGGGCAAACCTTGACGCCCCTTGGGCCGGGGGAGCGCTGGCGGTGGCAACATGGCGTGACGCTGGATGTCGCGTTCCAGAATTTCTCCTTGGGCAGCCAATCGCTGCAAGCGGTTCTGGCAGGGCAGAATGCGCTGGCACTGATGGATGCCCAAGGGCGATGCGAGATTATTCTGGCCGCTGAGATTACGCTGCTGGGTGGCGGGCAGTATCGTCTCTCACGCTTGTTGCGCGGCGTGGGGCTCTCCGAGCGCTATTCAAACCGGGTTCTCCCGGCGGGCTCATGCGTGGTGGTACTCGATAGCGCCGTGGCGGATCTCGATATTGGTCTCTCCCGCATCAATATTGAAGAAACCCTGACCATGGATTCCACCGCAACGCGGGCGCAGGCCCTTTCAGGGCTTGCGGCCACGGTGATGGTGCGCGGTGAAGCGCTGATCCCGCTTTCTCCGGTGCATGCGCGGGCGCGCCGTGAAAGCACGGGCGTGCGCTTCACCTTTATGCGCCGCACACGGACGGACGGCGATTCGTTTGAAGGGGTGGAAGTCCCATTAGGCGAAGAACGGGAAGCGTATCGGTTTGAGGTGCTCAAAAACGGGGTTTCGGTGCTCACCCAAACGCTGGATACCCCGAGTTACCTGCTCCCCACCGCCACGGAAACAACCTTGTTTGGCGCCGCACAAAGCGTCTTCGCCTTGCGTATCCGGCAGATAAGCGCGCGGATGGGGCCGGGCGATGCGTTTGAGGGCAGTGCCCCGGTGCTGTGATTATCTCACCCGGTTACGATTTACCAAAGGAGACAGGAATGGCCGAAACCAGTTTTCCGGCAGCGCTTCGCCTTATTCTCAAGCTGGAGGGCGGCTATGTCGACAACCCTGCAGATCCGGGGGGGGCGACCAAATATGGAATTACCCATAGAACGCTTGCCGCCTGGCGCGGTGCCCCGGTCAGCAAGGCGGATGTGGCCGCATTAACGATTGAAGAAGCTGGGCAGATTTATCGGCGGGAATATTGGGACCGGGCGCAGGGCAACAGCCTGCCTGCGGGGCTTGATCTGGCGCTGTTCGATTTTGCGGTCAATTCGGGTCCGGTACGCGCGGTGCGCAGCTTGCAGGCCTGCCTTGAGGTTACCCCGGATGGGGTAGTTGGCCCGCAAACGCTTGGGGCGATGCTTGCCCTGCCGCCAGCAACCGTGATCCGCCGCTTATGTGCCGCCAGGGTGCTGTTCCTTGGGCGATTACCGCACGCCCATATGTTTTTGAAAGGATGGCGACGGCGCGTGGAGACCATAGAGCGTGAAGCCTTGCGCCTTGCTGGCGGGGCAAGCCCGCCCTTGGTGCAGAATTTGGCCCGGAACGTAGCGCCCATTCCGGCTGTTGGTGGCGATTCGGCCGTTCCTTCTGCTTCGATTTTGCAACCCCAACCAAAGGAAATGACCATGCTTGACCTTTCCAAATCCATATTGTCTAGCCGCACGATCTGGGCCAATGCCATCGGGCTTGGCGCTTTCATGCTCTCCATGCTGGGGTTTGATGCCTCTGGTATCGATAAAAATGCGCTCACAGAAGCGATTTTGCAAATCGTTACAGCGGGCAGTTTTATTGCTTCGGCCATTTTTAGGGTGCTAGCAAGCAAGCGGATTGCGTGAACCTTGGCAGGGGCAACAAAAACCGTGTAGAAGGAACCGGTGCCCTATAGCGTTTTTGCGTGTGATGGATTCATCAAGCGCAAAAGACGCATTCTTCTATAAAGCGACAAGAGCAGGATATGTTTTTATCGAAACGCATCCTGCTCTAGAGCAATTCCAGCGATCGTTGGAACCGGTTTCGCGTCCGGAATTGCGTTAGAACAAAGAGATAGAGCGTTTCAGGCGATTCAACCATCGCTGGAAACGCTCTAGAG
>CAZGKS010000315.1:0-1969 GCA_964526275.1 uncultured Methylobacterium sp.
TTCGTAATCCTTGATCGGGCCAAAGATCTTGGCGCAAAACAACCCATCCCGCTCCGGTTTGAAGGTGCGGTAATTAATCGTTTCAGGCTTTTTGACTTCGCCATACGACCAGGAAAGGATCTTTTCCGGTGAGGCGATCGAAATCTGGATGTGATCGAAATTGGCAGCGGTGCTCTGCGCTGCAAAAAGGTTCATCACGTCGTGTTTCATATCATTCTCCTGCGGGAAGCGGGTAGCGACTTCCCCCTGCGCGCTTCATTTCATACGCAAATCGGGTATTTGGATGGCGGTTTCCCGCCAGCTTTCCTAAAAGGTGGGAACGCGTTACTCTGCCGCTTCCTGCGGCGGCAAGGGTGGTTGCGGCGCCGCAACCACCGGTCGGCTCATATTGAGATAGACATTCAGCCCCAGAGAACGCATTTCCTTGACCAGCACGTTGAAGCTTTCCGGAATACCGGATTCAAAATTATCCTCACCCCGGACGATGCTTTCATAGACCTTGGTGCGCCCGGCCACATCGTCCGATTTAACGGTAAGCATTTCCTGCAACGTATAGGCTGCGCCATACGCTTCAAGCGCCCAGACTTCCATTTCACCGAAGCGCTGGCCGCCGAACTGCGCTTTACCGCCCAAAGGCTGCTGCGTAACCAGCGAATAGGGACCAATCGAGCGGGCATGGATCTTATCATCGACCAGATGGTGCAGCTTGAGGATATAAATATACCCCACCGTCACCTGCCGGTCGAAGGCATCCCCGGTCCGGCCGTCATAGAGCGTCACCTGACCGGATTTATTCAAGCCTGCCTTTTCAAGATAATGCTCGATATCCGCTTCCTTGGCGCCATCAAAGACCGGTGTGGCAATCGGCACGCCGCGCCGCAGGTTTTTGGCCATAGCGGCAAGGTCCGCATCATCCATGGCGGCAATGGTTGCATCCTTGCCGTAAATATCATCCATCCGCTCGCGCAACGCGGTCGCATTGCCATGCTTGTAATAAGTATTAACCGCTTGGGCTACCTGCTTGCCAAGCCCGGCACACGCCCAGCCCAGATGCGTTTCAAGAATCTGCCCGACATTCATGCGGCTTGGAACACCCAGCGGGTTGAGCACGATATCCACCGGCGTGCCATCTTCCAGGAACGGCATATCCTCGACCGCGACGATCTTGGAAACCACGCCCTTGTTGCCGTGCCGTCCGGCCATCTTGTCGCCCGGTTGGATCTTGCGCTTGACCGCAATGAACACCTTAACCATTTTCATGACGCCCGGAGAAAGCTCATCACCCCGGCGCAGTTTTTCAACCTTGTCGAGGAAGCGCTGTTCGAGCGCTTTTTTCGATTCGTCGTATTGCCGACGCATCGCCTCGATTTCACCCATCACCGCGTCATCTTCCACGCCGAACTGCCACCATTGCGAGCGCGGAATATCGGAGAGCACCGTGTTGGTGATTTCGCTCTCTTTCTTGAAGGCTTTGGGCCCGGCAATGCCGGTTTTCCCCGCCAGCAGCTCCGAGAGGCGGCCATAGGTATTGCGGTCGAGAATCGCCAATTCGTCATCGCGATCCTTGGCCAGACGCTCAATCTCTTCCCGTTCGATCGATTGGGCGCGCTCGTCCTTGTCGATCCCGTGGCGGTTGAACACCCGCACCTCAACGATCGTGCCCTGCACGCCCGGCGGTACCCGCATCGAGGTATCGCGGACATCAGACGCTTTTTCGCCGAAAATCGCCCGAAGCAATTTCTCTTCGGGGGTCATCGGGCTTTCGCCCTTGGGGGTGATCTTGCCGACCAGAATATCCCCGGCCTGCACTTCCGCGCCGATATAGACAATCCCCGCTTCATCCAGGTTACGCAGCGCCTCTTCCGAAACGTTGGGAATATCGCGCGTAATTTCCTCTGGCCCAAGCTTGGTGTCGCGCGCGGCAACCTCGAATTCCTCAATATGGATCGAGGTGAAAATATCTTCTTTG
>CAZGKS010000316.1:0-1930 GCA_964526275.1 uncultured Methylobacterium sp.
ACGCAAAAGGGCTGGATCCGCACGCTCAAAGGGCACGGCGTCGATTTGACCAGCTTGCAATTCAAGGGGGATGACGCACTTGCCTTTGCCTTCAGCAGCGAAACCACCGCCAAAGTTCTATTGGTGGCCTCCGATGGCAAAATCTTCACGCTCGATGCCGCCAAACTGCCGGGCGGGCGCGGCTTTGGCGAACCCATCCGCTTGATGGTCGATCTGGATGCCGAGGCCGAGATTATCGCCGCCTTCCCTTATACCCCCGGCGCCAAACGCTTGTTGGCCGCGCGCGATGCCCGTGGCTTCGTGGTTGCGGAAGACGAGTTGGTTGCCACCACCCGCAAGGGGCGGCAGGTGATGAACGCCACCGATTCGCGCGTCTTGCTCTGTGTGCCGATCAGCGGCGATACGATGGCGATCATTGGGGAAAACCGCAAATTACTGGTCTTTCCGCTCGATGAAATCCCCGAAATGCCGCGCGGCAAGGGGGTGCGGCTCCAGCGCTACAAGGAAGGCACGATCGCCGATATCAAGACCTTCCTGGCCAGCGAAGGCCTAAGCTGGGTAGATAGCGCCGGGCGTAACTTTACGCTCAAGGGCGAAGACCTGCGCGAATGGCAGGGCCACCGGGCAGAAAGCGGCCGCCTGCCCCCCAAGGGCTTCCCGCGTTCCAACAAGTTTACGGGGTAGGGCATGCGGGGCCGGGCGCACGGAGTAAGGCACCGGCCATCCGGAAGATGGGGGCTCTCAAAAACCCATCAATCTGTAACCAGCGTCCAGCCCTGCGGCCCAAGCCGCTCCTGCGGCATAAAGCGCGCCTTATACGCCATTTTGGGGGAATGGTCGATCCAATACCCCAAATAGAGATAGGGCAGGCCAAGGCGCCGCGTTTTCTCGATATGGTCGAGAATAAGAAATGTGCCCAGCGAGCGCGCCGCCTGCGCGGGATCAAAAAACGAATAGACCATCGAGATTCCGTCGTCGATCACATCAACGAGCGATACCGCCAGCAGACCCGGCGGGGCATCACAGGTTTTGGGCGCGTGGTACGTCACCAGCCGGGTTTCGATCGGGCTGTCTTCGATCATTTGCGTAAAATCGCTTTTGCCCATCAGCTCCATTCCGCCCTGCGCATGGCGGGCGGCGATATAGCGCTCGAACAGATCGAAATAGTCTGCGGTTGCAACAGCCGGGCCGAGCGCGCTGGCCAGATCCGCATTGGCGCGCAACACCCGCTGCTGGTTGCGCGAGGGGATATAGGCCTCCACCGGGATACGGATAGAAATACAGGCCGTGCAATTTGGGCAGGCCGGGCGATAGGCGATATTTTGCGTGCGGCGAAACCCGGCTTGCGCCAGAAAATCATGCTGCCGAATACCCGCTTCTCCCATATCGAGATGGGTAAATAACCGCCGTTCTTCACGCGCGGGCAGATACGCGCACGGGGCGGGCAGGGTAAGGAAGAAGCGCGGCCCATGGCCAGAGGGATCAGACATCAGGGCCGCCGGATAAATTATGCGGTGGTATCGCGCAGATATTGCGCCATTCTGGGCGCAAAATACGTCAAAACGCCGTCGGCGCCCGCGCGTTTGAAGGCGGTGAGCGTTTCCACCATCGCTTTGTCGGCATCGATCATGCCCCGTTCGGCCGCCGCCATGATCATCGCATATTCGCCCGAAACCTGATAAGCGAAGGTGGGCAGGCCGAAGGTTGTTTTGAGACGATAGAGAATATCAAGATAGGGCAAGCCGGGCTTGACCATTAGCCAATCCGCGCCTTCGGCAACATCCAGCTCCGCCTCGATCAGCGCTTCATCGGCATTGGCGAAATCCATCTGATAGGTTTTCTTGTCGCCCGATAAGGTGGCAGAAGACCCCACCGCCTCGCGGAATGGGCCATAACAGGCCGAAGCGTATTTGGCACTATAGGCCAGCAC
>CAZGKS010000317.1:0-1928 GCA_964526275.1 uncultured Methylobacterium sp.
CGCCGCCTACCCCGCCGGAAACCGGGGCATCGAGCGCGAGCATACCGCTTTTTGTGGCCAGATCCTGCACAAAGCGCGCGCTTTCGACATCAATCGTCGAGCAATCGATAAAGAGTGTTCCCGGTTGGGCGCTGTTGAGAAGATCGGCCCATACGGCGCGGACATGCTGGCCGGCCGGGAGCATGGTGATAACCGCCTGCGCGCCGTGCACGGCAGCGGCAGCGTTGGGAGCGATCTGCACGCCTTCGGCTTGCGCAGCCGCGCGCGAGGCTTCCGAAAGGTCAAAGCCTAGAACCTCCTGCCCGGCTTTGACCAGATTGGCGGCCATGGGCCCGCCCATATTCCCTAGCCCGATAAACGCGATTTTGGTCATGGTTGTCTCCATTTCAGGGGTGTTGCCAGCGTTTGACAGGAGGGTTTGTTTTGGGAGGCTTGTTTTGTGAGGCTTGGTCGCAGGAATTCGGGAACGAGAACAGGCGCGGGGCAACTGCCACCCATTATAGCCGTTTCATCGGGCGCGCCAATTCTTCTTGTAGGGCTTGTTGCAGGTATTTTGCCTTTTTTCTTGCGGGAAGGTCTGCGCGTGAATTTCAATGTGGGGGATGAGCGCGCGCCCTTGCCAGATACGATCAGGCTTGGCACAATGCACCTTATGTCTGGTCCGGGCTATATCCATCTGCATGTGCATTCGTCGTATTCCCTGCTCGAAGGCGCGGTGAAGATCGGCGATCTTGCGGCTATGGCCAAAACCGATGCCATGCCCGCTCTGGCCCTGACCGATACCAACAACCTGTTTGGTGCCCTCGAATTTTCACAAAAAATGGTCGATACCGGCATCCAGCCGATTGTTGGGCTTGAAATCAAGATCGATTTTGCGGACCGCGAGGCGCATCGCCATCGTCCCGGCCCGAATATGGAGGGGCGCGCCAGTGTGGTTCTGCTGGCGCAAAACGCCATCGGCTATACGCATCTTATGGCGCTTTCCAGCCAGGCCTTCATGGAAACCCCGCCTGCGGACCATGTCCATCTGCCGCTGGCGGCTTTGGCGGGCAAAACAGAAGGGCTGATCGCGTTAAGCGGGGGGCATATCGGCCCACTCGACCGCGCTTTCGGGTTTGGGGCGCCCATGGTGGCGCGCGCGCGGCTTGAAGCACTGTCCGGGTTGTTTCCTGGGCGGTTTTATCTTGAGCTTGAACGCCTTGGCTTGCCTAAATCACGCGAAACCGAAGCGTTTTTGCAAGAATTGGCGCAGCGTTATCGGCTGCCGGTGGTTGCGACCAACACGGTTAATTTTGGCGATGCCAGCGATTACGGGGCGCAAGATGCCCTGCTGGCGATTGCTGAAGGCGTTGCGCTCGATGCCGAAAACCGCCGCCGTGCTTGCCCGCAAGCGTTTTTCAAACGCCGCGCGGAAATGGCGGAACTCTTCGCTGATTTGCCGCAAGCGCTTGAGGCGTCGGTCGAAATAGCGCAACGCTGCGCCGAGCGCGTGCGCAAGCGTAAACCCATCTTGCCGCGCTTTACGGCGGGAAATTCCGATGAAGCCGTGGTGTTGCGTCAAATGGCGCAAGCGGGGCTGCAAGCCCGCCTTGAAACCCAAGGAGGGCCAGCCCCCGGCATGCAGGTGCAAGATTACACCGACCGGCTGGACTTTGAGCTCAAAACCATCGAGCGGATGCAATATCCAGGATATTTTCTGATCGTTTCAGATTTCATCCGCTGGGCGAAAGGGCAAGGGATCCCCGTTGGGCCGGGGCGCGGCTCCGGGGCAGGGTCGCTGGTCGCCTATGCGCTTACCATTACCGACCTTGACCCCCTGCGTTACGGCTTGTTTTTCGAGCGCTTCCTTAACCCGGAACGCGTCTCGATGCCCGATTTCGATATCGATTTCTGCCAGGAGCGGCGCGATGAGGTGATCCGCTATGTGG
>CAZGKS010000318.1:0-1896 GCA_964526275.1 uncultured Methylobacterium sp.
GCCTTAGGGGTGGCTTGCGCGCAGGCCTATGCTCGCTTTGCGCATCCGGCAACCGTGCCGTTGGTCCAGATAGCCCCCAACCGCTTTATCTTGGAGCTGTTTCACGGCCCCACCTTGGCCTTCAAGGATGTGGCGATGCAGGTGCTTGCCCGGCTGATGGACAACGCGCTTGAAAAGGCGGGGCGGCGGGCAACGATTATCGGCGCGACCTCCGGCGATACCGGCGGGGCGGCGATTGAAGCCTTTCGCCATTCGCGCAATGTCGATCTGTTCATGTTGTTTCCCGATGGCCGCGTTTCGGATGTCCAGCGCCGCATGATGACCGTGCCTACGGAGCCGCATATCCATGCGATTGCTGTTCCGGGCACGTTTGATGATTGCCAGAACCTTGTCAAAGCGGCGTTCAACAACCATGCTTTTCGCGATGATGTGGGGCTGGCGGGCGTTAATTCGATCAATTGGGCGCGCATTGTCGCGCAAATTCCGTATTATTTCGCGGCCGCCGCAGCGTTGGGGGCACCTCATCGCGACGTGGCGTTTATGGTCCCGACCGGCAATTTCGGGGATATTTTCGCCGGATACGCCGCCAAACGCCTCGGCTTGCCCATCGCAACGCTGGGCATTGCCACCAATGCCAACGATATTCTTGCCCGTACGCTGGAAACGGGGCGCTATGAAATGCGCGATGTGGTGCCCACACAATCGCCCTCCATGGATATTCAGATCTCCTCCAATTTCGAGCGCCTGTTGTTTGAGGCGAGCGAGCGGGACGCCGGGATGATCCGCATGCTCATGGCCAATCTCAAGCAATCGGGCGCTTTTACGCTGCCGGAAGCCGTTTTGGCCCGCATAAGGCAAGATTTTACCGCCAATGCCGCCTCCGAGGCAGAGGTCGCGCAGGCCATCCACACCACATGGCAGCAAGCTGGTTATTTGGCCGATCCGCATACCGCGACCGCCTTGGTCGCCGCCGACAAGGCCGATCTGGCGCGCGAAATTCCGGTTGTGGTGCTTGCAACCGCAGCACCGGCGAAATTTCCCGAGGCCATGCAAGCGATTGCCGGACAAGATGCCCCGCTCCCGCCGCATTTGCGCCCGATCCTTGCCGCGCCGGAGCGGATTGCCAGAATTGACAATACCAGCGCTGCGCTCGAAGATTTCGTGCAGGCAAGGCGTGCACGTTAACCGTTTTTGGGGATCGTGGCGACAAGCGCTGTCGGCACGCTTGCTCATTGCAGCCCGGAAGGGTAGGGCATAGGCATGGTTAATGCGGTAAGATCTTTCCGTGCGTCGCGCGTCGATGCCAGCATGCGAGCGTTTGCAGCGCGGCTTGCCGCCTTTATCCTTGGGCAGCGGCTTGCAGCCTTGGCCCTTGTTCTGGCGGCATGGGCGCTGGCCGCTATGCCTGCCGCCGCGTTGGAGGCGGTGCAGGTTGACCCCAACGCGCAGGCCATCGATTTGCTCTCCGCCATTCAAAGCCAGCAATCGCGCGATGACCGCGTGGTGATCCAGACCGCGCGGGACGCCAATGGCATCGTCCGCCGGATCGAGGTGCAAGCGCGGGAAACCGGCTCGCGCCCGCGCTGGATCGCTTTCGCGCTGGCCAATGACAGCGCGGAGCGGATGGAGCGCGTGCTGGTGGTGCCGCGCTATCGTTTGGCGGGTTCGGGCGTGATTTGGCCGGATCTTTCCTCCACCCGCATCGAGGCGATCACCGCAAGCCATGGCTACCGCCCGGAACGGGAGGTTGGCGCCGAGGCGGATCTGTTCACCATCAAGCTCGATCCTGGCGCGGTTGTGACCTTTGTGGCGGAGTTGCGCGGCACACGCCTGCCAGAATTGACCCTGTGGTCGCCCACCGCCTATAAAGACAAACTGAACGCCCTGACCCTTTAT
>CAZGKS010000319.1:0-1895 GCA_964526275.1 uncultured Methylobacterium sp.
TTTCGCGTCCGGAATTGCTTTAAAACAAAGAGATAGAGCGTTTCAGGCGATTCAATCTTCGCTGGAAACGCCCTAATGCCAAAGACCTTTGGTATAAGATCAAGTGAATAACAGCCGCATCGCCAGCGCCAATGCCATCACCACCACCAGCGGGCGCACCAGTTTACTGCCAAAGCGCAAGGCGGCTTTTGCGCCAAGATACCCGCCCAAAGCATTGGCTGCGCCCATAGCGATCCCCAGCCCGATCAAGACATGGCCGGAGGCCAGAAAAAAGCTCAAAGCCCCAAGATTGGAGGCGACATTGAGCAATTTGGTATGGGCAATCGCCCGCATCAAGCCAAAGCCGGTCAGCGTGATCAGCCCGACCATGTAGAACATGCCCGCCCCCGGCCCGAAGGCGCCGTCATAAAGCGCGATCGGCACGGCAACAGCCCCTAAAAAGACCGGTACGCGCATCCGAGCTTTGGCGTCTTCTTGGCGGAATTTGGGCCCAAATAGCACATAAAGCGCCACGGAAATCAGCAAAAACGGGATAATCATGCGCAAAAGCGCTTGCGGCACAAAGCCAGTGATCGCCGCCCCCGTTACCCCCCCCGCAAAGCCAACAACCAGAAACGGCAGCAAAGTGCCCCGTTCCAGCCTCCCGGCACGATAAAAGGTATGCGTGGCAGCAACAATGCCAAAACTGGTTTGGAGCTTGTTGGTTGCAATCGCCGCCACCGGCGAGAGCCCGGCGAGCATCAAAGCGGGAACGGTGAGCAAGCCGCCGCCCCCGGCAATCGCATCGACAAAGCCTGCAACGAACGCCGCAACGATCAGCAGACCAAGCCCCCACAAGCTCACGCTGGTGGGTACAAAAGCGGTTGGATCTAGCCCCAAATTTCCGAAATTACCCACGCGGCGTTACGGGTTGAAAACCGGCGGGCGCTTTTCCACAAAAGCGGCCATGCCTTCTTGCTGCGCGGGTGTGCCGAACAGGCTCTGGAACAGCCGCCGCTCGAAGCGCACGCCCTCCGCCAGGGTGGTTTCGAGCGCGCGATTAACGGCCTCCTTGTTGGCCATCACCACGGGCAGGGCGAAATCGGCGATGGTTTTTGCCGCGCTGAGCGCTTCCTCCAGGAGCTTTTCGACCGGCACGATACGCGAGACCAGGCCCGCGCGCTCTGCCTCCTGTGCGTCCATCATCCGCCCTGTGAGGCACATATCCATGGCTTTGGATTTGCCGACAAGGCGGGTGAGGCGTTGCGAGCCGCCCCAGCCGGGCATGACGCCGAGCTTGATCTCCGGCTGGCCGAATTTGGCATTTTCAGCGGCAATAATGAAATCGCACGCCATGGCAACCTCGCACCCCCCGCCGAGCGCAAAGCCCGCCACCGCTGCGATGATCGGCTTGCGAAAGCGCCCTAAACGGTCCCAATTCGAGCCAAAATCATCTAAATAGGTCTGCGGATAGGTGAAATTCGACATCTGTTTGATGTCCGCCCCCGCCGCGAACGCCTTCTCGGAGCCGGTAAGCACCACACAGCCGATGCCGTTATCGGCTTCGATCCCGGTAAGGGCGGCATCGACATCGTGCACGATTTGCAGGTTCAGCGCGTTGAGCGCCTGCGGCCGGTTGAGGCGGATAAGTGCCACGCGGTCAATTTTTTCCACCAAAATGGTTTCATAGGTTTGGCTCAGCCAAGCAGCATCCGACATATAAATCCCTCCCGTTTTGGGTATCTTACCGGAATATGCGGCGCTGTCACGCCGGATCGGGTGCAACTTTCGCCACCCATTTGAGCACAGGCGCGCGCGCGGCACGCGTTTCATCGAGCCGACGGCGCGGGGCGAAATACGGCGCGCCGGTAAAGCGTTCTGTGTCCCCCGCCTTGGCGGCGATGGCCAGATCCCGC
>CAZGKS010000320.1:0-1859 GCA_964526275.1 uncultured Methylobacterium sp.
GCTTCCCGATGCGTGGTCGGAATAACAAACCGGTCTTCGTAATTGGCAATCGCCATCACGTGATACATGTCTTCGATTTGTGCGCCGGTCAGCCCGACGCGCGTGGCAATGCCTTCATCGATCACCCCGTCGACCGTTTTAGCGCGCATATAGGCGCGCATGGCGAGCATGCGTTCAAGGCCGGTGGCGATGGGCTTTTCTTCGCCCGCTGTCAGCAGATTGGCGAGATATTTGAGCGGAATGCGCAAGGATTTTACATCCGGCATGCCGCCATCGATCCCCATCTTGCCGGCTTCTGCGGCGGCAGTGATGGGAGAAAGCGGCGGCACATACCACACCATCGGCAAGGTGCGGTATTCGGGGTGGAGCGGGAAGGCGATCTTCCACTCCATCGCCATTTTCCAGATCGGCGATTTGCGCGCACTCTCCAGCCAAGCTTCCGGAATGCCCTCTTTGCGGGCTTGTTCGATGATTTTCGGGTCCGACGGATCGCAGAAAATCGAAAGCTGCGCCTCGTAAAGCTTCTGCTCATCCTGGATACTGGCCGCTTCCTCGATGCGGTCCGCATCGTAAAGCACCACCCCCAGATAGCGGATACGCCCGACGCAGGTTTCTGAGCAAACCGTGGGTTGCCCCGATTCAATGCGCGGATAGCAGAAAATGCATTTCTCGCTCTTGCCGCTCGACCAGTTGTAATAGATCTTCTTATACGGACAGCCTGAAACGCACATGCGCCAGCCACGGCATTTATCTTGATCGATCAAGACAATGCCATCTTCCTCGCGCTTATAGATCGCCCCCGAAGGGCAGGCGGCCGCGCAAGCCGGGTTGAGGCAATGCTCGCATAGGCGCGGCAGATACATCATGAAGGTGTTTTCAAACTGGCCGTAAATTTCCTTCTGGATCCCGTCGAAATTGGCATCCACGGAGCGTTTGGAAAATTCGCCGCCTAAAATTTCTTCCCAGTTCGGCCCCCATTCGATTTTTTCCATCCGCTCGCCGGAGATCAGCGAGCGTGGGCGCGCGGTGGGGAAAGCCTCCAGTTCGGGCGCTTTTTGCAGATGCTCATAATCAAACGTGAAAGGTTCGTAATAATCGTCGATTTCCGGCAAATCGGGATTGGCGAAAATATTGGCAAGAACGCGCCATTTGCCGCCAATGCGCGGCTCGATCTTGCCATTGGCCTTACGTTTCCAGCCCCCTTTCCATTTTTTCTGGTTCTCCCAATCTTTAGGATAACCAATGCCGGGTTTGGTCTCGACATTGTTGAACCATGCGTATTCCATCCCTTCCCGGTTGGTCCACACATTCTTGCAGGTGACCGAGCAGGTATGGCAGCCGATGCATTTATCGAGGTTGAGAACCATCGCGATTTGCGCACGAATTTTCATGGGTTTGCTCCAGTGGATGGGCTTATTCGGCGGCAGTGGCGGAAGATGCGGGCAGACGCGCAGCGGCCTGTTTGCCCTGCGCATAGGGTCGTTCAAGCCAATCCACCTTCCTGACCTTGCGGATGACCACAAACTCATCGCGGTTGGTGCCGATCGTGCCGTAATAGTTGAAGCCATAGGCCAGTTGCGCGTAGCCACCGATCATATGGGTGGGCTTGAGCACCGTGCGTGTCACCGAATTATGGATACCGCCGCGGTTGCCGGTCATTTCCGAACCAGGAACGTTCACAATTTTCTCTTGAGCGTGATACATGAAGAGCGTGCCATCCTTCATGCGCTGCGAGACAACCGCGCGCGCAATCAACGCGCCATTGGCGTTGAAGGCTTCCACCCAGTCGTTATCGACAATCCCGGCGCGTTTGGCATCGGTCTCGGAGAGCCAGACAATCGGCCCGCCGCGCGAGAGCG
>CAZGKS010000321.1:0-1831 GCA_964526275.1 uncultured Methylobacterium sp.
CCACCGCCGAAGGCATACGGCCAAGCAGCGCGGACACTTCAGAACCGGCCTGCGTGAAGCGGAAAATATTATCGACGAAGAACAGCACATCCTGCCCCTGATCACGGAAATGTTCCGCAACGGTGAGGCCCGAAAGCGCAACCCGCATACGCGCGCCCGGCGGCTCGTTCATTTGCCCGAAGACAAGCGCGCATTTGGATTTGACTTTTGAATCGGGATCATGCGGATCGGCATTGACGCCGGATTCGATAAATTCGTGGTAAAGGTCATTCCCCTCGCGCGTCCGCTCACCCACACCCGCAAACACCGAATACCCGCCATGGGTCTTGGCAACGTTATTGATCAACTCCTGGATGAGCACGGTCTTACCCACGCCCGCGCCGCCGAACAGGCCGATTTTACCGCCCTTGGCATAGGGAGCCAGCAGATCGACCACCTTGATCCCGGTCACCAAAATCTGCGCTTCGGTCGATTGTTCAGCATAGCTGGGGGCTTCCGCGTGAATAGCACGCAGGCCTTCGCCCTTGACCGGCCCCGCTTCGTCGATCGGCTCGCCGATAACGTTCATGATGCGCCCGAGCGTTGCCTCACCCACCGGCACCTGGATCGGCGAACCGGTATCGGAGACAGCATTGCCGCGCACCAACCCTTCGGTGGAATCCATGGCGATACAGCGCACGGAGTTTTCCCCCAGATGCTGCGCCACTTCCAGCACAAGGCGGTTGCCGAGATTATCGGTTTCCAGCGCGTTGAGAATGTGCGGCAGGTGAGAGTCGAACTGCACGTCAACAACGGCGCCGATAACCTGTGCGATACGACCTTGCGGCTTGGCCATGTGCTAACCCTCTGTTCTTAGAGCGCTTCCGCGCCGGAGATGATTTCAATGAGTTCTTTGGTGATCATAGCCTGACGCGTACGATTATAAATCTGCGTCTGTTTTTTGATCATTTCACCCGCATTACGCGTGGCATTATCCATGGCGCTCATACGGGCGCCCTGTTCGGAGGCGGCATTTTCAAGCAATGCCCGGAAAACCTGCACCGCAATATTGCGCGGCAACAGAGCAGAGAGAATTTCGCCTTCATCCGGTTCGTAATCATAAACCGCTTGGGCGCCACTTTTCGCTGCTTGAGCAGGAATTTCCGCCGGAATAAGGCGTTGGGCGGTGGGGATTTGCTGGATCACGGAACGAAAACGCGAATAAAACACGGTGGCAACGTCAAATTCACCCGCGCCAAACATCGCAATAACGCGTTCCGCAACGCTTTGGGCGTTGCCATACCCGATATTCTTGACGCTGCGCAGATCCACCACATCCAGGATCAGCCGCTCATATTGGCGCTTGAGCTGCTCATAGCCTTTTTTGCCGACGCACAGGATTTTAACGGTTTTGCCATCCGCCAGCAAGGCGTTGATCCGCTCGCGCGCAAGCCGCACGATGGAAGAATTGAACGCTCCGCACAGCCCGCGCTCCGCCGTGCAAACGATCAGCAGATGGGTTTTGTCATTCCCATTGCCAACCAGAAGCGCCGGCGCATCCTTGCCGGAAACCCCTGCACCAAGATTGGCCAGCACTTCCTCCATTCTGGAGGCATAGGGCCGCGCCGCTTCCGCCGCGCTTTGCGCACGCCGCAGCTTTGCCGCCGCAACCATCTGCATGGCCTTGGTGATCTTCTGCGTCGCCTTCACAGAGGCGATACGATTGCGGAGGTCTTTGAGCGATGCCATCTCAGCGTCCTAATGGATTGAGCTTCCCGGTCGACTTTCTTTGGCGGTTACGCGAAATTTTTCGCGTAACCATCCACGATGTCTTTCAACTTCGCAGCATTGG
>CAZGKS010000322.1:0-1780 GCA_964526275.1 uncultured Methylobacterium sp.
GTCTTGCCCACGCCCGGCGGTCCCACCAGACACAAAATCGGGCCGGAAAGCTTGTTCACCCGGCTTTGCACCGCCAGATATTCCAAAATACGCTCTTTTACCTTGTCGAGACCAAAATGGTCCGCATCAAGAATGGTTTTGGCATGCACCAGGTCTTTTTTGACCTTGGAACGCTTGCCCCAGGGCAGTGCCAAAACCCAATCGAGATAATTGCGCACAACGGTTGCTTCCGCAGACATCGGCGACATCTGCCGCAGCTTGCGCAATTCCTGCAACGCCTTCTCGCGTGCTTCCTTGGAAAGCTTGGTCCGCGCGATCTTGTCCTCGATTTCGGCTAAGTCATCCTTGCCGTCTTCATCGCCCAGTTCTTTCTGGATCGCCTTCATCTGTTCGTTGAGGTAATATTCGCGCTGGGTTTTTTCCATCTGGCGCTTGACGCGCGAGCGGATCCGCTTCTCCACCTGGAGAACCGACATCTCGCTCTCCATCAGCCCCAGCACCTTTTCAAGGCGCGCAACCACCCCCGGCGCATCCAGCACCGCCTGCTTGTCGGCAATTTTAACCGCCAGATGGCTGGCCACGGTATCGGCAAGCTTGGCGTAATCGGTAATGCCGGCAACGGTGGATACGATATCGGGAGAGACCTTTTTATTGAGCTTGGCATAGCCTTCAAATTCGGTGATCACCGAGCGCGCCAAGGCTTCCAGTTCCACCGGATCGCCGGGCGCATCGACCAGCACTTCAACCTCGGCCTCCATGAAGGGGCGGGTGTCGATTTGGCTTTGCACTTGCGCGCGGGCAACCCCTTCCACCAATACCTTGACGGTGTTATCGGGCAATTTCAGCAATTGCAGCACGCTGGCAAGACAGCCGGTCTTGTGAATTTGGTCCAGGGCCGGGTCGTCATCGGCCGGGTTGAACTGGGTGGCGAGCAGAATGAACCGCCCCGATTGCATCACCTCTTCGAGCGCCTTGATCGATTTTTCGCGCCCGACAAAAAGCGGCACAACCATATGCGGAAACGCGACAATATCGCGCAATGGAAGCACGGGCACCGCAAGGCGCGTACCCGGTTGCGGCACTGGACGTTTGGCTTCGCTTGTCATCGTTCATCCTTTCTGGCCGCCCCTTGCGGGCACGGCGCCTTCAACGCCCTGTGTCTGCCACCGCGCGTCTGACGTTCGCGTTCAGGCAAAGGCACCGGAAGCGCCCAAGCATAAAGCGATTGGCGAAGCAAGGCCCGTTCTGGCACCCTGCCTCCCGTTGCGACGATGTGGGGAGGATACGCCCCCATTACAAGAGCCGATACACCGCTTGGCCCAACACCCCCGCCATCCCTGTTAGTCAGGGGGATAGAGGCCTCTCTTGAAACCTTCCACCTCGGTATAGAGGGAAAGCCTTCCTTGAGAGCTTTTTGGAGAGCGCTTTTGTGCTTGAGGGATCAAGCAACAAAAAAACGTTCTTCCACAAAGAGATAAGAGTCAGCTATGTTTCCGTCACGCCACAGCTGGCTTTAAACATCCCGGCAAAAGCGGGGTGAACCCGCACTTGCGTGCAAAGATGCCGCAGCCTAAGCCGCGGCTTTTTCCACAGGGCGCATGAAGCCCCCCCGCACCGCGCCAGATTACGCGCTCGCCTCCAGCGGAATTTCCGGCCGGTCTGCGTAAATATACAGCGGCTTGGCCTTGCCCTCGATCACCTCGGAACCAACCACCACTTGCTCGACGCCTTCAAGGCCCGGCAGGTCAAACATGGTGTCGAGCAGCACGCCCTCCATGAT
>CAZGKS010000323.1:0-1769 GCA_964526275.1 uncultured Methylobacterium sp.
GTGCATGTTTTTACCGCTTCTGAAGCCGATGTGATTTTGGGCATGCTCTCGCTGGTCGATTTATCGCTGACCGGCTCGCTGGTCATTATCGTGATCTTTTCCGGCTATGAGAATTTTGTCTCGCGCATCGAAGTAGAAGATGCCAAGGACTGGCCGGAATGGATGGGCAAGATCGATTTTGCAGGTCTGAAGCTCAAATTGCTCTCCTCTATTGTCGCCATTTCGGCCATTCAGGTGCTCAAGGCCTTCATGAACGTCAAGAATATCAGTGACCGTGACTTGATGTGGCTGGTGGGCATTCACACGGTCTTTGTCGTTTCCGGTTTGCTGATGGCCTATACGGACAAAGCCGCCAGCGCCTCGCATAGTGCAGAACCAGATCCCCGCACCAACACCCCCGGCAATGGGCATTGACGCGGTAACAGGCGGTTTGCAAGCCGGTGCGGTGTGGCGTATAAGGGGTATATGGGCTGTCTATACGCGCTTTTGTTGAGGGCGCGTATCCGCGTGATCCACTGCAATATCCAACCAGGAGCAATCCGGGATGAGCGACAACGCTTCCGCCTCTCCTCAAGTGCCTGCCAACCCACAGGCGCGTGCCCTGCCAGGTTCTGGGTTGCGGGTTGCTCTGTTTGCCACCTGCTTGGTGGATACCTTGCGCCCGACGATCGGGTTTGCCGCCGCAAAATTGCTCGAACAGGCCGGGTGCACGGTGGAGGTGCCCAAACAAACTTGCTGCGGCCAACCGGCCTATAATTCCGGGGATCGGCAGAATGCGCGCGCGCTGGCGTTGCAGATGGTCGAGGCCTTTGCCCCGTTTGATTATATCGTGGTGCCTTCCGGCTCGTGCGGCGGCATGGTGCGCAAGCATTATCCGCAGCTGGTCGCCGACGACCCCGAACTTGCCCGCCGGGTGCAGGCGGTGAGCGACAAAACCCATGAGCTGGTGTCGTTTCTGGTGGATGTGCTGAAAATCTCCCATATCGATACCCGGTTTGAGGGGCGCGTGACCTATCACGATTCCTGCTCCGGGTTGCGCGAATTAGGGATCGCGGCCCAGCCACGCGCGCTGCTGGCCGGGATTGCAGGGCTCGACTTGGTGGAAATGAAAGATCACGATGTCTGCTGCGGCTTTGGCGGCACGTTCGCGGTTAAATACGACGATATCTCCAACCAGATCGTGCAGGAAAAAGCCGCCCATATCCAGCAGACCTCAGCCGATACCCTGCTGGCCGGGGATCTTGGCTGTTTGCTCAACATGGCGGGCAAGCTTTCCCGCCAAGGCGCCAATATCCGGGTGCGCCATATTGCCGAGGTACTGGCAGGCATGGCCGATGGCCCGGCAATCGGCGAGCCCGCTGCCCCTTCCCCCCCCGAAGGAGGGCGCTCATGAGCGCGCATTCCACCGCCCATACCTTCAAACAAAATGCCGCGCGCGCCATGGCGGATGCGCAGCTGGTTGGCAATCTCAAAGCCGTGCGCGAGAATTTTATCGGCAAGCGCGCCAAGGCGGTTGCCGCGCTGCCTGAATTCGAGGCTTTGCGCGAACAGGGGCGCGAGGTTAAAAACCACACCCTTGCGCATCTCGATTTATACCTTGAAGCCTATAGCGACAAGGTGATCCAGGCGGGCGGGCAGGTGCATTTTGCGCCCGATGCCCAGAGCGCTTGCGCGCAAATTCTGGCGATCTGCCAGCAAGCGGGCGCAAAAACGGTCACCAAGGGCAAATCGATGGTTTCCGAGGAGATCGGGATCAATGATTACCTGAT
>CAZGKS010000324.1:0-1723 GCA_964526275.1 uncultured Methylobacterium sp.
CGCGACGGGGGGCGCCTGACCGGGCGACAGGAGGAGTATAGACGGCGCTGGCGGCACGGGGACAACCCGCGCAATGCCTTGAAAAAAAGACAAAAAACGGAAAATATGCGGCTTTGTCTTGGGCGTGCTCTGCCAGCCGGGGGGCGGGGGCTATCGCTTGACAAAAAAGCGCCCCCGGCAAAGCTTGCGCCCCCGGCAAAGCTTGCGCCCGCACAAACCACAAAATGCGTAACGTTACCGGAATATATACGTTTTATGCGTAGCGCTGAAGGTGGTTTTGCGCGCGCGTCTTTGGTTTGGGAAAACCTTGAGTTTTTGGAAAAACCCCTGAACTCAAAAGAGGCACCCGTGAGGTAAAAGCGGGATGGGTTTACCAACCCCCATCCCACAGCGGCGTGCAGATCGCACGCCCGAAAAGCAGGCGGAGGAAACCATGGGCGCACAGGCAGCAATTTATTATGTGCCGGAAGGGTATAAAACCACCGGCCCCAAATTGATGGGCCGCAATGCCGCCGGTGAGAGCTTTTTGCGCGGCTATTTCCGCTACAATACAGGCGAAGCGTATTGGGCCTTTCTGGAACGGCAGAACGATGGCTCTGAATTTGTGCAGACCATGCAGCACTATACGCAACCAAAACCCACCCATTTTATTTCCGATAAAACCCTGCATCTGCTCGAAAAACCCG
Source organism: uncultured Methylobacterium sp. (assembly GCA_964526275.1). GTDB lineage: Bacteria > Pseudomonadota > Alphaproteobacteria > Rhizobiales > Beijerinckiaceae > Rhabdaerophilum. The sequence goes on from CAZGKS010000324.1 coordinate 687, forward strand.
GCACCCTGTATACGCCGGGGCCGGGCCTGGCAGGCGATTCGCGCAAGCGTTCATTTTATGGCCATGCCCGCTGGAGCGTGAGCGGGATCACGCATACCACCTCTTCGGACCGGGCAATGGATGGCCTGATCGATATGCTTGTCGCCCCCGTGCAGCCTTGGGACACGCTGATCTGCACCAGCATAGCGGTGCGCGATCACGTCCGCGCGCTGCTCGATACCCAGACCGCCTATCTGACCGAGCGGTTCAAGGCCGCCATCGCGCCGGTGCGGCCGCTGCTGCCGGTGATCCCGCTTGGGATCCATTGCGAGGACTTCGCCTTCACGCCAGCCCAAAAAGCGCAAGCCCGCGAGGCGCTTGGGGCCGATGCCGATACGCTGGTGGTGCTGTTTGTCGGGCGGTTGGCGTTTCACGCCAAGGCGCATCCGCTCCCCATGTATGCCGCGCTTGGCAAGGCGGCGCGGGAAAGCGGCAAAAAGCTGATGCTGGTGGAATGCGGCTGGCATGCCAATGATTACATTAAACAAGCCTTTGTGGATGGCGCCGCCGCGTTGTGCCCGGAGGTTGCGCATGTGCTGCTGGATGGCCGCAAGGCGGAGGATCGCCAGACGGCCTGGGCGGGGGCAGATATTTTCTGCTCGCTCTCCGACAATATTCAGGAGACCTTCGGCATCACGCCGATCGAAGCGATGGCCGCCGGCCTGCCGGTGGTGGTGAGCGATTGGGATGGCTACAAGGACACCGTGCGCGATGGGATCGATGGGTTCCGTATCCCCACCACCATGCCCGCAGTCGGGTTGTCCTACGATCTGGCGCTGCGGCACGCTGTTGGCATAGATACCTATGATATGTATTGCGGTTATACGTGTTCAATGGTGGCGGTGGATGTGCAAGCCACCACGCTCGCCTTGCTGGAATTGATCCGCTCGCCGGAAAAACGCGCGCGAATGGGCGCGGCAGGGCGCACGCGGGTGCAGGAAATCTTTGATTGGCAAAAAATCATCCCGCGTTATGAAGCGGTATGGGCGGAGCAGAAC
>CAZGKS010000325.1:0-1708 GCA_964526275.1 uncultured Methylobacterium sp.
GATGCGCGCGGCGCTCTGCCAGCACGGTTTCGCGCAAGGCATAATTGGTGCGCGCGGCCGGACCGCCGGAATTATCCCAGTAAAACCCTTGCCATGGCTCGACCACCGTATCGATATAGAGCGCACCCAATGTGCGGCAAAACCGCATCAATTCTACCGACGAGGTATCGACCGACAAATTGACACAAAACGCCTGGCCTGCGCCGTTTTGCAGCAAGGGGGTCAGTAAGTCGCGGTAATTCTCCCGCGTTACCGCCTGTTGGAGATAGCGGATCCCGCGCGCATCGAGCAACGCCCGGTCGCGATCATCGGGGTCGATAACCACCATGCGTGCGCGGTCAAAGGCGAAATGCTTTTCGATCAGCGGCAAGGTGCCCCGGCCAATCGAGCCAAAGCCGATCATCACGATCGGGCCTGTGATCATCCCGTGTTGAACTGCGGGCATTCTAAACTCCTGTTTTACATCGCATCCAAAGCCCATTGCTTCCAAAGGCTTTACTTCTTTCCAAAAGCTTCGCTTGGGCTCAAAAGCCTCGCTTGGCCTCAAGGGCTTTTTGCATCCTCTGGGTAGGCAAGAATTTTTTAACCCTATAACGCAAGGGGTTGTTAACCATGCGCGCGCAAAGGCACCCACACAAAAACGCGCGGAGATTTCACCCCCGCGCGCCCTGCCGTCCCGAAGGGTCAGATCACGATTTGTTTGAGCCCCTGCATCCCGTTGAAATTCTGGGAGGAATAGGTGGTCGTATAAGCCCCGGTGCCTTCAATGAGCACCTTGTCGCCAATCTCCAGCGAGAACGGCAGCAGATAGGGCGTTTTCTCATACATCACATCCACCGAATCGCAGGTCGGGCCTGCGAGCACGCTGGGCACCAGCGCATCGCCATCCCTGGGCGTGCGAATCGGGTAGCGGATCGCCTCATCGATCGTTTCGGCAAGGCCGTGGAACTTCCCAATATCGAGATAAACCCAGCGGGTATCATCGGCATCGTCAGATTTATGCGAGACCAGCACCACTTCCGCCTCGATAATACCGGCATTGCCGACCATACCGCGCCCGGGCTCGATAATCGTTTCCGGGATTTTGTTACCGAAATGCGCGCGCAACGCCGCCATGATCGCCTGGCCATAGGCATTGACCGCCGGGACATCCTTAAGGTAGCGCGTGGGAAACCCGCCGCCCAGATTGACCATGGAAAGCTGGATACCGCGTTCGGCCATTTCCCGGAATATGGCCGCCGAAGAGGCCAAAGCCTGGTTCCACATCAAGGGGTTAGCCTGTTGCGATCCAACATGGAACGAAACGCCATACGCCTGCAGTCCCAGCCGATGCGCATGCTCCAAAACGCGCGGCGCCATTTCCGGCACGCAGCCAAATTTGCGCGAGAGCGGCCAATCCGCCCCGGCCCCGTCGCATAAAATGCGGCAGAACACCTTCGATCCGGGGGCAACGCGGGCGATTTTTTCAACCTCCGCCTCGCAATCCACCGCATAAAGCTGCACGCCGCACTCAAACGCGCGGGCAATATCGCGTTCTTTTTTGATGGTATTGCCGAACGAAATCCGCTCCGCGGTGGCACCGGCGGCCAGCACCATTTCGATTTCGCCCACGGAAGCACAATCAAAACACGAGCCAAGCCGCGTGAGCAATTGCAGGATTTCCGGCGCAGGATTGGCTTTTACCGCATAAAAAACGCGGGTATCGGGC
>CAZGKS010000326.1:0-1695 GCA_964526275.1 uncultured Methylobacterium sp.
CCTGGACCCCGCCGGGGCTGGCCCTTCAGGGGGGGCTCGATTCTGAAACCGGCGCGCTGGTACGCAAGCTTGCCAGCCTCACCCCGCAACAGATGCGGGTGCTGACCATGCTCTCGGAGGGGTTGCTCAACAAGCAGATCGCCTATGAGCTGTCGGTTTCAGAGGCGACTGTGAAGGCGCATGTCTCTGCCATTTTGACCAAGCTTGGCGTTGAAAGCCGCACGCAGGCGGTTATTGCGGCCTCAAAGCTTGAACTGCATGGCTAAAGGCGCGGCATGACCAAACGGAGCCTGCGGATTGCGGGGCATGCGACCAGTATCTCACTTGAGGCGCCGTTCTGGAATTTACTCACACAGGTCGCCGCGCAGGAAGGCAGGTCCGTTGCAGCCCAGGTCGAATGGATCGACCGCGGGCGGCAGGGGGTTAATCTGTCTTCGGCCATCCGGGTGTTTCTGCTCGAATGGGTGATGACCCACCGCGTCATAATGCTTGGTACCGAGACCCTTGAGACGGAGACTATGGTGCATGATACCCTGCAATTTGGCGGTACCGTGCGGTTGCCGACCGCCGCCGATCCGCCTATAGAAACCCAGCAAGATACCCAACAGGATCGCTCATGACCGGCAATACCCTCGTTCTGATCGCAAGCCTTTGCGTTGCCTGTGTGCTCATTTTGGGGCTGGTCAATATGCTCCGCGCGGGCAGCCCCAACCGTTCGCAACAGCTCATGCGCCTGCGCGTTGTGCTGCAATTGGCCGCAATTGTGGTGATTATGGGCGTTGTGTGGTTCCGGACGGCGTGAGAGCCTGCCGTGAAGCCTGCCTTGGCGGGCAAAGCGCCACGGCCAATATAGGCGTGCCACGCCCATTAAAGATAGGCGTGCCACGCCCATGCTGAAAACGCGGCTTGCGCCGCGTTTTCCAAAAGAGCGTTTTACGCGCCGTAAAGCCACGCGTTACGCAAAACGCCCGCGCCACCCTACCCGCCAGCAGGCCGGGTTATACCCAAGATCCTTGCAAAGGACCCTTTGGTATTTGTCGCGAAACGATCTTATTCCTTGATAGAAATAAGATCGTTTTGTTCCCTTCAAGGGCTTTATGCGTCAGCATCAAGGGCCATTGGTATCAGGCGCACAATTTACCGGCGATTTTAGCCACATGCTCACCCTGGAAGCGGGCACCGGCCAGCTCCTTGGCCGAAGGTTTGCGCGAACCATCCCCGCCCGCAATCGTGCCCGCGCCGTAAGGCGAGCCGCCCACGATTTCTTCCAGCGTGCCTTGATCCTTGAACGAATAAGGCAGCCCCACCAGCACCATGCCGTGATGCAGCAAGGTGGTATGGGTGGAAAGGATGGTGGCTTCGTGCCCGCCATGCTGCGTGGCGGTGGAGGTGAACACGCTGCCAACCTTGCCGATCAGCTTGCCAGCGTACCACAACCCGCCGGTTTGATCGAGAAAGCTGCGCATCTGGGCGGGCATTCCGCCAAAGCGGGTTGGCATGCCAAAAATGATCGCGTCGTAATCGGCCAGCTCTTCGATTGTGGCGATGGGGGCTTTCTGGTCGAGTTTGAAATGGTTTTTGGTGGCGATCTCGGTCGGCACGGTTTCCGGTACGCGCTTGACAGCAACCTGTGCGCCGCCCGCGCGGGCGCCTTCCGCAACGGCATCGGCCATGGTTTCGATATGGCCGTAACTT
>CAZGKS010000327.1:0-1685 GCA_964526275.1 uncultured Methylobacterium sp.
CTTGTGGGGGCCGATCATGGGCGGATTTTGCTCGATAATTTTGATATTACCCATCTGCCCATGTATCGCCGGGCGCGGTTGGGCATCGGCTACCTGCCGCAGGAGGCCTCGATCTTCCGGGGCTTGAGCGTCGAGCAAAACATTCTGGCGGTGCTCGAAGCGGTGGAGCCCGACCGCAAGGCCCGCCAATACCAGCTCGACGCCCTGCTCGAAGAATTCTCGATCACGCGGTTGCGCAAATCCCCCTCGATCGCGCTTTCCGGCGGGGAACGGCGGCGCTGCGAGATCGCGCGCGCTTTGGCCGGGCGCCCCAATTTCATGCTGCTCGACGAACCCTTTGCGGGGATCGACCCTATCGCGGTCGGTGACATTCAAAACCTGGTGCATCACCTCAAGGCGCGCGGCATCGGGGTGTTGATCACCGATCACAATGTCCGCGAAACCTTGAGCCTGATCGACCGCGCTTATATCATCCATTCCGGAGATGTACTCATGGAAGGCACGCCTGCGCAGATTGTTGCCTCGCCGGATGTCCGGCGGCTCTATCTGGGGGAAGATTTCCGCATGTAATACCAATGGCCTTGGATGCTGCCGCATAAGGCCCTTGAAGGGAACGAAACGACCTTATTTTTATCAAGCAATACGATAGTTTTCATGGTGAATACCCAAGAGTCCTTTTCAAGGATCTCTGGTATAGAGCAATTCCAGCGAAAGCGGGAACCGGTTTCGCGTCCGGAATTGCGTTAAAACAAAGAGATAGAGCGTTTTCGGCGATTCAATCTTCGCTGGAAACGCTCTAGAGCAATTCCAGCGAAAGCGGGAACCGGTTTCGCGTCCGGAATTACGTTAAAACAAAGAGATAGAGCGTTTTCGGCGATTCAACCTTCGCTGGAAACGCTCTAATACCCGCTGGCAGGTGCAACCTCCCGCAGGCAAGCGCGCCGCGCCTGCATACCCGCAAGCGCTGCCGCAAAGCCCTCTGCCCCCAAAGCTTGCCACAGGCTTTATGCCGCTATGCTTAATCTTCAAAGATCAAAAAAATATTCAAAATAAAAACAACAGCGAATTTTAAAAATCACGATTAGCGATATTTAACCTTAAAAATATCCATTTATTGCGTTGATAAACAAGGGAAAATAACAATTCAACGCTTAATTTTCGCATTTTTTAATGCCAAGTAAAGACTTTAATGACTTCTTGTTAGGCAAATAAATTGGCATTTTATTTCAAGTTATCGCGCATATTATACCCATGACGGGCACAAAGAGGCTCGCATCGCCAAGAAAAAAAAGGCGAACAGGGTAACCAGAGATCTTAATTCTCACCGCAGAAGGCGCAGGAGCATACCATGGGCCAATCCACCCCGATCTTCCCGCTGAACGCCAGCGAAGCCACCATTGTCGATTTTTACGCCCTCGGCGTGCAGTTTTCCTGCGGCATGGGCACCAATCTCGACCTGATCGAAGCGCATAAATACTTCAACCTTGCCGCCATGCGCGGCGATGCCGAAGCCGCCCACCGCCGTCAGGAAATCGCTCAGGAGATGAACAGCGCGCAAATCGCCATCGCCCTGCGCCGCGCCCGCGAAGCCTTGCGCATGCACTAGGGTCAGGACCCATTATCGTGGATTGTTGGCGTGATTTTGGTGAGCAAAAGGACAGGAAAAGCTCGAAAAGCGTGCCCCA
>CAZGKS010000328.1:0-1679 GCA_964526275.1 uncultured Methylobacterium sp.
CAACGCGCCCCAATTGAAGGCGCGCAGGAAATCCCCGGCCAGGGCGTACACGCCCTGATGGACGGCGTTGCCGTGCGTCTTGGCAAGCCGGAGGGGGATACAAGCGCCCTCTTGGCTGCCTATCCTTCGGCCTCCCTGATCGAGGTGCAACAGGGCGATGCGCGCGCCATTTTCGCGCTGGGACAGCGTCTGCGCCCGCAAGCGCGGCAAACGCTCGATCACTTGCGCGCCATGGGGCTCTCCGTCATCATCCTTTCCGGCGATCATGAAGCCGCCGTGGCGGAAATCGCTGCAACCTTGGGCGTGGACGATTTCGCCTTTGCCCTCAAACCGCAAGATAAAATCGCCCGTTTGGAGGCTTTGCAAGCCCAGGGGCGGCGCGTCATGATGGTGGGGGATGGCCTGAACGATGCCCCCGCTCTGGCCGCAGCGCATGTTTCGATCTCCCCGATCGAGGCAACCCATGTCGCCCAAGCCCAGGCCGATGCAATCTTTATCGGCGCCTCTCTCGCCCCTGTCGCCGAAGTCGTAGCGCTTTCGCGCAAGGCGCATCGGCTGATGATCCAAAATCTGTGGCTGGCCGTCCTTTACAACGCGATTGCCGTGCCGCTCGCCATTGCCGGACAAGTCACCCCGTTGATCGCCGCGCTGGCGATGAGCGGCTCCTCGATGCTGGTGACCCTCAACGCCCTGCGCGCGCGCCGCAGCACCAAGCACGCCATGGTGCAAGCCCCTCTTTCCAGCGCCCAAGAACCCCGCACGCAAGAAACGCGTGCGCAAGAACCCCGCACGCAAGAGACCCGCATGCAAGAAACCGCCCCTTCAACCGCCCCCGTCGCGGTGCACAAATCTCAGGAGGCCTTGGCATGAATGTGCTGGTGTATCTCGTCCCGCTCGCGCTTGGGCTGGGCTTGGCCGGGCTTGGCGCCTTTGTCTGGTCGATGCGCGCCGAACAATTCGACGATCTGGAAGGCGCCGCCCACCGCATTCTGGAAGATGACGACCTGAAATAAACCGTGCCTATATCGGAGCGCGGATCCTACTAAATACCCTATAATCCCTTTATGAACCCCCATTTAATCATGTAGTGATTGAAAATTCTAGCCGCTTCACCATTTTCACAGCTGTAAAAAACGCCTTTGCATCGAAACAAGGTATCCATTTGTAATTTTTGTACCTTATCCAAAGGAAGCCCCGCAGTATAAGCCGTTAAAGCCCCCAGATACGGCACATCAATAGATTCAAAATCTGGTAACGCTTTGGGCGTGAAGTTGATCGCATGAACAGAGAAGTAGGTATTGTAAAACGGGGCTTCAAAATTTGCAATACGGCGGTTCTGTTCTGCACGTGTCATATCACGTCCGAGCACACGCCTGGCAAGAAAGGGCTGGTGATCCCCAAATTTGACAATAAGAAAAGGTTGATCAGGGAAATTTTTCTTTAGGTTTTGTAAAAAAATATCATAATCTGCCATAGACATAGCTTGCCGCCGCAAATATTCCTTTATTTCAACATCCTCACTCTCACTATCCACTTCAATAGGATTATCCGGTTCAAACCGGGTCGTCCATGGAAAATGATTGATCATAGTAACAATATAGGTGAATGTCGGCACTCCGTTGCGAATTGGCTCCTGCAATTTCGCAAGCGCATTGTCATAATAAAACGCATCGCGCATC
>CAZGKS010000329.1:0-1660 GCA_964526275.1 uncultured Methylobacterium sp.
TTTCGCGTCCGGAATTGCGTTAAAACAAAGAGATAGAGCGTTTCAGGCGATTCAACCATCGCTGGAAACGCTCTAGAGCAATTCCAGCGAAAGTGGGAACCGGTTTCGCGTCCGGAATTGCGTTAAAACAAAGAGAGAGAGCGTTTCAGGCGATTCAACCATCGCTGGAAACGCTCTAGCGCGATTTTGGCGCACAAAAAGACAGGAAAAGCCTGAAAAGCGTGCCCCATGGCACAGTTGAGGGGGTAACCTATCCATTTACCGCCAAACCCGCATCCGGAGGATCGCGGGAAAAGGAAAGAAACGCCCTGTCCACGTGCAAAACACGTGCAAAACACGGGATGTTCTTCCTTTTCGAGGGGGCCAACCATTCCATGTTGAAGGGGTCCTACCCCTGGAACAGCAGATCGCGTTCAATCAGATCGCAAACCGCTCCCGCCAGCCTTTGCATCGAGGCAAGGTGAACGGCAGCTCAACAGCGCATTCTTTGCAAGTTAATGCAGGCAGGTGTAAACCGATCCTCGAAGCAAGGCACCCACATCCTTGCTCCGGATGCCTGCGGTTTCCCCCGCGCCCAGACATCCAACCCTATAGGGGCCCCTCAAGGAGCATATCCATGTCGAAATCTTTGTTTGCCCGCTCTGTCGCTGTTTTGATGTTGAGCGCCGGGGCAGCCCTTGCGCAATCGCCTGCGCCCGCAACCCCTGCAAGCCCCGCTCAGGCGCCAAAGGTTATGGCCCCCGCCGCCCCGGCACAACCGGCAGCGCCCGCCGTGGCTCAACCCAAAGCGGCCGCCCCCGCCGCTCAAACTGCGGTGATCAACCTCAACACCGCCAGTGAAGCCGAATTGCAAAAGCTCGATAAAATCGGCCCGGCCCGCGCAAAAGATATTGTTGAAGCGCGCACCAAGGCCAAGTTCAAGAATTGGGCGGATTTTGAAAGCCGCAATGTCGTCCCCAAAGACGCCGAAGCAGCCATCAAGACCCATGTAACCTTCTGATCCAGAGTGAATTGAAAAAAGGCCGCCGGCATAAACCGGCGGCCTTTTTTATGGAATTCGCAAAGACACCATCACGGCAAGACAAATCCCGGTATGCCAGCCTATAGCGTTTTTGCTTTTGGCAGAATCATCAAGAGCAAAAGACGCGTTATTCAACAACCGGATAAGAGATGGATGCGTTTCCATCACAACCCATCCGGCTCTGGAGCAGCCCGCCTTCAACAGGCGAAAAGCCCATTCGGGAAGCAGCCTCCCCCGATCACAGATCCATGACCAGACGCGCCGGATCTTCGAGCGATTCTTTCACCCGCACAAGGAAGGTCACGGCCTCCTTGCCATCGACGATACGATGATCATAGGAAAGCGCGAGATACATCATCGGGCGGATTTCGATCTTGCCGCCGATAGCGACCGGCCGATCCTGGATCTTGTGCATGCCTAAAATACCCGATTGCGGCGCATTGAGAATGGGCGTGGACATCAGCGAGCCATAAATCCCGCCATTGGTGATGGTGAAGGTGCCGCCCGACATTTCCTCGATTTTAAGCTGGCCATCGCGCGCGCGCTTGCCGAAATCGGCAATGGATTTTTCAATGCCTGCAAGCCCAAGGTAATCCGCATCGCGCAGAACCGGCACGACCAACCCTTTTTCGGTCCCGA
>CAZGKS010000330.1:0-1647 GCA_964526275.1 uncultured Methylobacterium sp.
AGGGAAACCCCGGTCGACACGCGGGCAGGCAGAAGCCTTATACACGCCTGTGCAGCCGCGAGTTGAAGGGAGAAGCGCATGCCCAATTCAGGCAGGTATAATCCGGCGCTTCAAGATCCACAGGCGCGCCAAAATCTTCACATGCGCCAAGATCTTCACATGCGCCAAGATCTTCAGGCGATTTTTGATGCGGCCATTGTCAGCGCCGCGCCGGGCCCTGCCGTTCAGCGCCATCTGCCCGCCAAACCCCGCGGCCGCTGCATCGTTGTGGGAGCAGGCAAAGCCTCGGCCGCCATGGCCGCCGGGTTGGAGGCTGCCTGGCCAGATGTAAACCTGTCCGGGGTGGTTGTTACCCGCTATGGCCATGCGGTGCCTGCCGGACGGATCGAGATTATCGAGGCCGCGCATCCGGTCCCCGATGCCCGCAGCGCTTTGGCCGCGCAGCGCATTCTCGACAGCGTAACCGGCCTGACCCCCGATGATCTGGTGATCGCGCTCATTTCAGGCGGAGGCTCCGCCTTGATGGTAAAGCCCCTTGCCGGCATGACTCTGGCCGACAAGCAGGGGGTCAACCGCGCCTTGCTGAGCAGCGGGGCGACGATTGCCGAGATGAATACCGTGCGCAAGCATTTATCGGGGATCAAGGGCGGCAGATTGCTGCACGCTGCCGCGCCCGCGCGCGTTGTCACCCTCCTGATTTCCGATGTGCCGGGCGATGATCCTGCCCTTATCGCCTCCGGCCCTACCGTGCCCGATACCAGCACGCCTGCCGATGCTCTGGCCATTCTGGCGCGCTATGGGATCGCGCTGGCGCCCGCTATCCGGCAGGCCTTGTCTGGCCCCGCAAGCGCCCCGCAGCCGGGTATTGACGCGGCCGATACCCGGCTGGTCGCCTCGCCTGCCCTGGCGCTCGAAGCAGCGGCAGCGCAAGCGCGGTTACGCGGCTGGACACCGCTCGTTCTGGGCGATGCCCTGGAGGGGGAAGCGCGCGAGCTCGGTACGGTGATGGCGGGCATTGCCAAATCCGTCGCGCGGCATCGCCTGCCGGTGGCACCGCCTGCAATCTTGCTGTCCGGGGGCGAATGCACGGTCACCCTTGGCACCAGCCCTGCCGGGCGCGGGGGACGCAACACCGAATTTCTGCTGGGCTTTGCCGTTGCAGCCGCTGGCGCGCCTGGCATTTGGGCACTGGCGGGCGACAGCGACGGGATCGACGGCACGGAAGATGCCGCAGGCGCCCTGGTTGCCCCGGACACTTTGGCGCGCGGGCACGCCAAAGGGCTCATCGCGCGCGATTTTTTGTCCGCGCACGATAGTTACAGCTATTTCGACGCGCTGGGCGATCTCATCCGGACCGGGCCCACGCTGACAAATGTAAACGACATTCGCGCCGTGCTGATCGCAGCAGACCAACACCCTTCTGCATAACAATCGAAGGGGGATGGCCGCTGGCGCTGGCCACAGGTGAAGCACGCGCGGTTTGGTTCAGATCGCTGGCAGAGAGCCAAGCAGGGAGAACGAGGCAGGATGCGCAAAGCAGGATGGCAGACCGTGGTGACCCCGGCACGACTTGAACGTGCGACATCCCGCTTAGAAGGCGGGTGCTCTATCCAGCTGAGCTTCGGGGCCATCCCAAGGCGTTCTAGT
>CAZGKS010000331.1:0-1640 GCA_964526275.1 uncultured Methylobacterium sp.
GGCCAAGGTCAAGGCGGGCGACGTGATCGCGCGTATCCCGACCGAAAGCGCCAGAACGCGTGACATTACCGGCGGTCTGCCGCGCGTGGCGGAACTCTTCGAGGCGCGGCGCCCCAAAGAGGCGGCGATTATCGCGGAAGTGGCGGGCACGATCCAGTTCGGGCGTGATTACAAGAACAAGCGCCGGGTCAATATTGTGCCCGACGATGCTTCGCTGGAGCCGGTCGAGCATTTGATCCCCAAGGGCAAGCATATCCATCTGCAAGATGGTGACCGCGTGGAGAAGGGCGATTTCATTCTCGAAGGGCCGCCCGCACCGCATGATATTCTGGCGGTCAAGGGCGTTGAAGAGCTGGCGGCGTTCCTGGTTAATGAAATTCAGGAAGTCTACCGCCTGCAAGGGGTGAGCATCAACGACAAGCATATTGAAGTGATTGTCCGGCAGATGCTCCAGAAGGTCGAGATCACCGATGCCGGGGAGAGCGACCTGCTGACCCAGGAGCAAATCGACAAGGTGGATATGGATGAAATCAACCTCGATCTGATCGCGCAGGGTAAAAAGCCTGCCGTGGGCGTGCCGGTGCTGCTGGGCATCACCAAGGCGAGCTTGCAGACGCGTTCCTTCATCTCGGCGGCCTCGTTCCAGGAAACGACGCGGGTGCTGACCGAGGCGGCGGTAAACGGCAAGATCGACACGCTGGAAGGCCTCAAAGAGAATGTCATTGTCGGGCGGCTTATTCCGGCTGGTACGGGCGCGCTCATGCGGCGGATCCGCGAAGTGGCCTCCAAACGCGATACGCTGATCGTGGAGCAGCAAGAAGGGCAGGGGGCTGTGGCGATCGGCCAATTGCCCGCTGCCGAGTGAGGGGCGCTTAGGGCGCTGTGTAGGAGACAAATCCAGGCGCGCTACGGCGCGCCTTTTTTGTGGCACAAGGCTCGTTTGGGGGGAAGCCAAAGGCGTTTTGGAGGATGCGGCGCAATAATCTGCGCAAAACGGGAATTAGCGGTTGACAATCGGGCTAGGGCGAGTCAGAAGCACGGCACCATTACAGGCTGTGGTTTGTGCCTGCTTCGCGCGGAATTTGCGGTGGAGCCAACCGAACCAAACGCTGGAATGGGGCGACGAGGCTTTGCGATACGCTGGCTTCGCCCGCCTGCTGTTAGCGGTTGTTTTATCGATAAGCCTTCTTGCCAGATATGGCATTGAGGTGCTTTTGTAAAAACCGTTTCGGTAAGAGGCATTTTGCGGTTATCGGTTGAACAACTGAAAACCTGTGGCGGCATGAAGGCGGGCAACCGTGTTCCTCTGCTTTTGGCGCTTTTTCGGCTTTGTGCGCTCGCATGAACCGAAGAGGCGCTGTTTGCGCTGATCGGCTTGCCGATCACAACTGGGTTTGTGCGCGCCGGTTTATGGTGCGCGTTATGTGGAGAAGGCTATATGCCGACAATCAGCCAGCTTATCCGGAAGCCCCGGGAAGCCGTGAAAAACCGGAACAAGGTACCGGCACTTCAGGCTTGCCCGCAAAAGCGGGGTGTGTGCACGCGCGTTTACACCACCACGCCGAAGAAGCCGAACTCGGCGCTTCGTAAGGTTGCCAAGGTGCGCCTTACCAATGGGTTCGAGGTTATCGGCTACATTC
>CAZGKS010000332.1:0-1638 GCA_964526275.1 uncultured Methylobacterium sp.
CCCTTGGTCACGGTGCCGTCGTCATTCACCAGTTCAGAAATCACCCCAACCGGCGGTAACCCGGCCAGCACGCATAAATCGACCGCCGCTTCGGTATGGCCGGAGCGCATGAGCACCCCGCCCTCCCGCGCGATCAGCGGGAAGATGTGGCCGGGCCGCACGAAATCTGCGGCCTGCACATTGCCATTGGTCAGCGCGCGCACGGTGGCGGTGCGTTCTTCGGCGGAAATGCCGGTGGTCAGCCCTTCGCGGTAATCGATCGAGACGGTGAAAGCGGTACTATGCGCGGAATCATTGACCGCCACCATCGGATCGAGCCGCAAGCGGCGCGCTTCGGTTGGTGGCAGCGGCGCACAGACAATGCCAGAAGTATGGCGGACGATGAACGCCATTTTGTCCGGCGTGCACAGCGATGCCGCCACGATCAGATCGCCTTCCCCCTCGCGGTCATCGTCATCGGTTACAACGACAATCTCGCCGCGTTTGAAGGCAGAAATGACGGTTTCAAGGCGGGTATTGAGCGAATGAACCACGAGAACTCCTCACCCTGAAGCGGGATGATGTTTGCAGGCTGATATTGGATGAACAAAAATCAGGCGCAAGATCTTTGCTAAAGAACGCGTCTTTGTGTCCAGATGAAACCATCCAGACACAAAACGCTATAGGGGGGTACAAATTTCAACCAGAAAACCGTTGCAATCGCGCAAATAAGCGACCACCTGCCCCCATTCCTTGGTTTTAGGCGCGCTGACAGCCACCGCACCGGCAGCCAGAGCGGCGGCATAAGCTGTGGGGACATTTTCTGTCACCAGCCCGATTTCCTGCGAGATGGTTTTGCCATGCGGACCATCCAGCACGAAATCGAAGCCGGAATCGGCGCGCAAAAACGCCTGCGAGCAAAAGGCGAGCGCGGTTTCCCCCGTTTCCAGCGCGGCGAATTCTCCGCCCGGTGTCTGCATTTTCACACCAAGGCCAAAGGCGTGCTGGTAGAATGCAACGGTTTTTGGCACATCTTCCACGTAATGGATCACCCAGCCCAGTTTCATGCGCCCGCGCTCCCGGTTTGCCCCCGATGGCGCAAAAACGCATCGGCGAGCACAATCGCCATCATGGCTTCGCCCACCGGCACGGCGCGGATGCCTACGCAAGGATCATGCCGCCCGGTGGTAAGAATATCGATCTCGTGCCCCGCCCGGTCAAGGCTGCGCCGGGGGGTGAGAATGGAAGAGGTCGGCTTGACCGCAAACCGCGCCACAATAGGCTGGCCGGTGGCAATGCCGCCTAAAATGCCGCCCGCATGGTTACTCAGAAACAGCGGCTGACCATCGGGCCCAAGGCGCATTTCATCGGCGTTTTCTTCGCCCGAATAGGCCGCCGTGGCAAAACCATCGCCGATTTCGACGCCCTTGACCGCATTGATCGACATCAGCGCGCTGGCAAGCTCCGCATCGAGCTTGCCATAAATCGGCGCGCCCCACCCCGCAGGAACGCCATACGCCACCACTTCCACCACCGCGCCAACCGAAGACCCCGCCTTGCGGATGCGATCGAGCGCGCTGGCAAAGCGTTCCGCCGTGGGGGCATGCGGGCAGAAAAACGGGTTGCGGGCGCATTCCTCCCAATCCCAATCGGCATGGG
>CAZGKS010000333.1:0-1637 GCA_964526275.1 uncultured Methylobacterium sp.
AGCTTGCCCGGTTTACCCCGGGAATGAAAATCGAGCGCCTCCTGATCGGTGAAGGTGGGGCGGGTGTGGCGCTTGATCTCGCGCGGGTTTTGGGGCGTTTTTGTCATCAGGATGCTTTATGTGAGAAGGACAGCGAGCAAGAGGACAAGGCTAGGCAATTTAACGGCAAGCCTCAAGGGGTTTAACGCGAAAAACGCGCAAAAAGCTCGATATGCGTCGAAGCTCGGAACTGATCCACCGGCACAATCTGTTCGAGCCCAAAACCGGCCTGCACCAGCACCGCCGCATCGCGCGCAAAACTATCGGGATCGCAGGCAATATAGACCAGTTTTTCAAGGTTCGAGCGCGCGATTTGCGCCACTTGCGCCTGTGCACCCTGCCGGGGCGGGTCCAGCAACACCGCATCAAAGGCGGCAAGTTCCGCTTTGAGCAAGGGGCGGCGGAATAAATCCCGCGCTTCCGCCCGGATCGGTTTGCCGCCAGGATGCGCGTTGATCGCCCGCGTAAACGCGGCAATCGCGGCCGCATCGGCATCAAACCCGCTCACGCGGTGCACGCGCCCCAGGCGCAAGCCAAACGGGCCGAGCCCGCAAAACAAATCGGCGACATGCTTGGCGCCCTGCAACGCTGTCAGCGCCAGGGCGGCCAAGGCCTCCTCGCCGGCCTGCGTGGCTTGCAAAAACGAGCCCGGCGGCAAATAAGCGCGCAGGTTTTGCGGTGCAAGCGTGATAAACGGCGCGCGCGTTTCCACCAACAGCTCACCATGCAGGGTCAGGCGCGCGAAATCGGCTGTGAGTGCGTAGGCGATCAGTTTTTGTCGCAATGCTTCGGGAAGCGCCCCTGCGCCGCGCAGATCGACATCCAACCCGGATTCAGAAGCCGTGAAGGCAGCATCCAGCGGTTTTGGCACGCCTTTCAAAATATGCCCCAAAGCGCGGGCATGGTTGGGGGCCGCCGCCAAGGCAGGCACCAGAACCGGGCAAGTATCTATATCCAGCAAGCTATGCGAACGGGCGCGCATGAACCCGGCCTCGATACGGCCATCGGGCGCCTGCCGGATATGGAAGGTCGCGCGGCGGCGGCCCTCGCCATGGGCGATTTGCGTTTTCGCCAGCAGGGTTGCATCGAGCAGCCCAAGCAGGCCTGCCCGCGCCAAAGCCCGCGCGATCCGTTCGCGCTTCCATGCCCCCGCCGCCTCAGCATGCCAATGCTGAAGCGCACAGCCGCCACAGGTCCCAAAATGCGGACAAAACGGCGCTTGGCGATCCTGGCTGGGGGTCAAGATCGCCATCACCTCCCCGCTTTCACCGCTTATGCGCGCGCGGATTGTCTCACCCGGCAGCGAATAGGGCACGGCAAGGATCGCGTGTCCGTTGTGCGGATCGGCTTGCCGGGCCAGCCCGTCTCCACGCCTGCCCACCTTGTCGATTGTCACCACCTCTTCCCGCGTGGCTTCACCGGCAAGCGCCTCCGTTAGCGGATCCTGCCCGCTTAGAGCGGGGCTTGCGGACGGTTCGGCGGGTTTGGGCCGCTGGTTGGCGCGGGCGCCAGACAAAGCGCTCCGGCCTGATCTCGAACGAACATTCATCGTTTTATTCCCAATGCGAGGGTTTCGTGGTTGCCATCTCCGCCCAAAA
>CAZGKS010000334.1:0-1614 GCA_964526275.1 uncultured Methylobacterium sp.
TTAAAACAAAGAGATAGAGCGTTTCAGGCGATTCAATCTTCGCTGGAAACGCTCTTAGAGCAGAATGCGTTCATACGGAATCACATCCTGCTCGTCTCTTTTTATTTTCGCATGCTTTTTTGCGATAAACCAGTGCCCACTTTATCGCAGCATGCTCTCAGAGCATGCTGTGTTTTGATGGAAACACAGCATGCCCTTATCTCGATATGGAAGAACGCGTCTTTTGCTCTGGATGTGTCCATGAAAAACAAAAACGCTCAAGGCGCTCCCATGCCCTTAAGCGAATGCCCTCAATCGAACAGGGTCGAGACGCTTTCCTCGCTGGCGGTGCGGTTGATTGCTTCTCCCAACAGCGAGGCAACTGAAATCATACGGATATTTTTGGCAACCCGCACCGCTTCGCTGGCCTGAATGGTATCGGTGATCACCAATTCCTTGAGTTTGGACGCCGTGATCCGCGCAACCGCCCCCCCAGAAAGCACGCCATGGGTGATATAGGCACATACTTCGCGCGCGCCGTTCTTGATCAAGGCTTCGGCCGCATTGCACAAAGTGCCGCCGGAATCCACAATATCATCGACCAGAATACACGAATGCCCCGCAACATCGCCGATAATATTCATGACTTCCGATTCGCCTGCCCGCGGGCGGCGCTTGTCAACAATCGCCAACGGGGCGTTGATGCGGTTCGCCAAAGCGCGGGCGCGGACCACGCCGCCGACATCGGGCGAAACCACCATGGTCTTGCCGTTCTCAAACCGGCTTTTGATATCTTGCACCATCACTGGCGCAGAAAACAGGTTATCGACCGGCACATCGAAAAACCCCTGGATCTGCGCGGCATGCAGATCGAGGGTCAAAACCCGGTCCGCACCTGCGCGGGTGATCAAATTGGCGACAAGCTTGGCGGAAATGGGGGTGCGCGGCGCGGATTTGCGATCTTGCCGGGCATAGCCGAAATAGGGCACCACGGCGGTTATTCGCCGCGCGGAAGAGCGCCGCAATGCATCGATGATGATAAGCAATTCCATCAAGTGGTCGTTGGTGGGGGTGGAGGTCGATTGCAGCACGAACACATCCTGCCCGCGCACATTTTCCTGAACCTCGACAAAAATCTCCATATCCGCAAAACGGCGTACGATGCATTTGGCCATCGGTACCTGGAGATATGCAGCGATTGCCTCCGCCAGAGGAAGGTTCGAATTTCCAGCTACGAGTTTGATCGCGCTCATCTGTTTCTCCTCTCGCAGGTTAATTGGCAAGGTATAGCCCCCCAACAACCCCGCGTTTTCCTGTCTGCGGACAAACCCTGTAAAGGGAGCATGGCTGTCTTTGGCATGCCCCTTCCGTCGCTATGGAAGCATAACCATCCCGCCATAGCATGGTGTGCTGGTAGCGCGCGAGGCAAGGGATTTCAACTCCTTACCACAGGAATTGTGTTGAAAGCCCGCAGTTAGCGGCGGCGCTCGAAGGGTACCTGCTGATAGGCCAGACGTGAATGGCCGGTGCAATAAACATTGGTGGTGGAACATTCGGCCCCGCAATAGGCGAATTTATCCCGCTCGCGCGGATCGCCCAGCGGCCACCGGCAAACGCCATCGCGCAACGCCATGA
>CAZGKS010000335.1:0-1571 GCA_964526275.1 uncultured Methylobacterium sp.
CTCGCCAATGGTATGCAGAGGAAGCAGGTCTTGGGGCGTTTCAGGGAGATTTCTCTGGATGAAGCGCGCCATCTTGCGCAGAAATATCGCGTGGCGGCAAAGCAGGGCATTGATCTTGCCGCCGAACAGAAAAAGACAGAGCCTTCCAAACAGAGCCTGACCATCGCAGAGGCTTATCGCGAATTCACAGAAGCCCAGCATCGACGCGAGAACTCCCCCAACACGATCAGCCTCAACGGCTACAATTGGCGCAATCATCTCAGCCGGTATCAGGATCGTGAAATGGCGTCTGTTACCAAGCATGACGTGCGGGCGTGGCATAAGGAATGGGGCAAGAGCGGCCCCACCGTCGCCAATCAAACGGCCCGCTTGTTCCGTGCCATCTATAACTACGCGGCGAAATTCCATGACGATCTGCCGCCCAACCCGTGTTCGGCGGTGGATTACTTCAAGGAGGTCAATAATCGCCGCCTGATCGCGACCAAGGATTTACCGGCGTGGCGAAAGAAGGTGGATGGCCTGCCAAACCCGATCCGCCGCTGCTATTGGCGATTTCTGGCGCTTACGGGCTTGCGCCGCATGGATGCGGCCAGCGTGCGCTGGGATGAGGTGTTCGAAACGCATATCCATCGCCCAAATCCCAAGGGCGGGAAGGATAAGGCCTTTGATGTGCCGATGACCGCGCCGTTGCGGGCGCTTCTCGAAGAGGCCAAGGCGGCGCGAAAGGTATTGTATCCGGCCAGCCCGTATGTGTTTCCGGCTGACTCGAAATCAGGCCATATCTCGACCGGGCAAGAGCAGAAGTTCATGCCCGGCTGTGCCCCGCATGACTTGCGGCGCACCTATGCCACGGCCTGTGTTGAGGTTGGCGTTGATCCTTACACGATCAAGCTGCTGTTGAACCACACCACCGACAAGGCCGATGTGACCGCCCGCTATATCCAGATTTCCAGCAACACCAAGCGGGATGCTGCCGAAAGGGTCGCGGCCTATCTTTTTGAATGCATGAGCGCCCAATAAGCGCAATCTCCCCGCGTTGGTCGTGGAATCGGAAGGGGTAGCACCCATGGATATTGTCGAGCTTAGAAAAGAATATCTCGCATCCGAAGAGCCGCATATTGATACAGTCGGGCGCGAGGCCGAAATCGAATATAAAAATTTTCTGCTGGAATACATTCTTAGAGGCGAAGGATTTAACAACCTCGGTGAAGATATGTTCTATTTTAAGGATGCGACCGAAAACGAGCGGATCATTCGGGAGGCTGCGACCTATATCTTCAAGACCATTCCTGACCCCAAGGCATTGAAGGCGGTTTTTGATCTTCTCGAAGCGGTTTTCAATTTTGCGGTGTTTTCAGACATTCCGGTGCGCTTGGAAGAAAGCGCCAAGAAAGTAGGAAAAGCTGAAACGGCGAAGAATGCAGGTTCGGTCCTTGCGGAAAGGGATCGGGAAACAATGAAAAGGCGCCCCGATATCATTATCTGTCACATCCCGGATGATCACATAGATCCTCGACGTTCTGCGTTTTTCATGGCAAGATCGGTTCTGAGGGACATCCGGAGCGGGGTGC
>CAZGKS010000336.1:0-1568 GCA_964526275.1 uncultured Methylobacterium sp.
ATCTTGTTGGCAACGGTCCACAACGCGCCGGTCTCATAGCGCGACAATTCGTCGTAATAGGCCAGCAATTCCGGCGTATCTTCAACATTGGCACGGCCTGCGACATTCTCGCGGTAAAGATCATGGCGCGAAGGGTGGTTGGGCATATCCTGGGTCATGGTTATCCCTCCTTGTGCGACAGGGGTGCCCATCGCGGATATGTACGTTTCCTGTCTTTTTTAGCTTTTTTTCTTTTATGCCTAAAGAATTCACGTCTGCCAACAAAAAATTTCGGCGCGATATTTCTGCAAGATCTCTCGGCACCCCCCCCTCAAGGTTGGAACCTGCAAACGCGTTGGGCAGGCGCCTAATCCGCCATGGCGGCGGCAAGATCGGCATAAAGCGCCTCCACAGGTTCAAGCCCCACCGAAAGCCGCAGCAGATCCGGCGGGCAGGGCGTGCCCGCCCCTTCGATCGAGGCGCGATGCTCGATCAGGCTTTCCACCCCGCCCAGCGAGGTCGCCCGCTTCCAGATCTGCACGCGCGCAGCGGTGCGGATAGCGGCCGCTTCCCCGGTTTCGCTATTGGCCTGCGCCGGGTCAACCGCCGCTTTGGCCGCAGCCGCCTCGGCGCGCGTGCCCTTGAGGCGGATGGAGAGCATGCCGCCAAACCCGCCCTGCATCTGCCGCGCGGCAAGCGCATGGCCGGGATGGCTGGCAAGCCCCGGATAGAGCACCTGCGCCACACCGGGATGGCGCGCAAGCTTGTCTGCCAGCGTAGCCGCGCTGGCACAGGCGGCGCGCACGCGCACATGCAAGGTGCGCAGACCGCGCAGCAGCAAAAACGCTTCAAACGGCCCCAGCACCATGCCGTGACGCGCCCTTATGGTCTCGATCCGCTGCCAGAAGGCATCCGGCTGCGCACAGGTGAGCGCGCCCGCCAGCACATCGGAATGGCCATTGAGATATTTGGTCGCCGAATGCATGACAATATCCGCCCCCAGCGCCAAAGGCTGGCAAAGCACCGGCGTGGCGCAGGTAGAATCGACCGCCACAAGCGCGCCCTGTGCATGCGCCAGCGTGCTGATCGCGCCAATATCGCTGATCGTCCAGAGCGGATTGGCAGGGGTTTCGAGCCAGACGAGTTTGGTTTTGCCGGGGATGAAGGCTGTGCGCACCACCTCAAGATCGCTCATATCGACAAAGCTGGTCTCAAGCCCCCACTCGGCGGCATCGGTCAGCAGCCAGTTGCGCAACGCCCAATACATCACCTTGGGCGCCAAAATGTGGTCCCCCGGTTTGAGTGCCAAAAACACCGCCACCGCCGCCGACATGCCCGAGCCGAAAACAAGGCTCGCCGCCCCCGCTTCCAGCGTGGTGATAACCGCCTCCACCAGCCGCACGGTTTCATTATGCGGGCGGGAATAAACATTGCCGCTCGAATAGCCGTTATCGGCATCGCGGATAAAGGTGGTCGCCAGATGGATCGGCAACACCACCGCCCGGCTTTTTTCATCAACAAGCCCCATGGCCTGCACGGCCAAGGTTTCCGGCGATTTGATCACAGCGGCAGGCGCTGCAGCGTCTCGC
>CAZGKS010000337.1:0-1566 GCA_964526275.1 uncultured Methylobacterium sp.
GCGCAGGAGAGTGTGCTGCGCAAAGCGTGCTGGCGGATGTTTGGCGGCTCGATCGTGCATTTATTTGCACTCAACGCGGCTCTGCTGCTCGAATGGTTTTTTGCCCGGATCTCGCTGTCCGGGCTGCCTCTATGGCTTTCGGGGTGGCTGTCATGACGCCGAATCAAACCGCCCCTCATTCTCCTGCGCGCCCGGGCGAGAATTCTGCGATCAAAGGGCATCAAGCCGAGGAACTGCCAGGACTTTTCGCCGAAAACCGCCAAGAAAAAACACTTCAACAAGAAAAAACACTTCAACAAGAGCGCCGCAACCGCAGAAATCGTGCGATCGCGCTTGCCTTGGTTGGGCTTTGTGCTCTGTTTTACCTGATCACGCTGGTCAAAATGGGCTCAGCCGTGTTCCAGCGACCGCTTTGAGGCGCACCATGCCTATGCCGCTTGCCGCCGCCCCGCCTTTACCCCATTCTCCAGCGCTCACTGCGCGCAATCGGCGCGTCGGTTGGGGCGTTTTCGGAGTTATTCTGTTTATGTTGGTGGCCGCTTATGCGGCGGTCCCGCTCTATGATCTGTTTTGCCGCACGACCGGATTTGGCGGCCGCCCGATGGTCGCAACGTCAGCGCCAACAACACTTGATTCGCGCCTTTTCAGCGTTCGGTTTGATGCCAATGTCGCGCAAGGGTTGCCTGTGCGTTTTTTTCCGGAGGCGGAAAGTGTTTTAGTGCGGGCTGGGGAAGTGAAAACCGCGTTTTATCGTGTTGAAAATACCGCCTCGCACCCCGTTACCCTGATCGCCAGTTTCAATGTTTCCCCTGATCAAACCGGTGGTTTTTTCAACAAGATCACCTGTTTTTGTTTCAATGAGATCACATTGCACCCCGGCGAACAGCGCCTTGAGGAAGTTGTGTTTTTCATTGATCCAGCTATCTCGCGCGAGGCGGAGCTGGCCTCTATCCATACGATTACCTTGTCATATACATTTTTTCAGGCCAAAACAGCAAATAAACCGCTTGCCGAGGCCCAACCACGCCCGGTCCTACCCTAGGAAGAGAACGCCATGGCCAATGCCCACGCAAAAAACCACGATTACCATATTCTCCCGCTCAGTCCGTGGCCTTTCATAGGGTCCGTTTCGGCTTTCATCATGGCGGTTGGCGCTGTCATGTGGATGAAAACCATGATGATTGGCGGGCTCAAGCTGGGGCCCTATGCCTTCGGCGCGGGGCTGCTCGGTGTACTTTATACCATGTACGGCTGGTGGTCGGATGTGGTGCGGGAGGCGGAAGCGGGGGACCATACCCGCGTTGTCCAGCTGCATCATCGCTATGGTATGATCTTGTTCATTGCTTCCGAAGTGATGTTCTTTGTGGCTTGGTTCTGGGCCTATTTCGACATTGCTTTCTTTGCTGGCGAGGCTGCGCAGGTGCAGCGTACGGCCCTGACAGGCGGGCATTTTCCGCCCAAGGACATCGCAGTGTTCAATCCGTGGACCCTGCCTTTGTTCAATACGCTGATTTTGCTCACCTCCGGTACCACCGTGACCTGGGCCCATCACGCCTTGCTGCACAA
>CAZGKS010000338.1:0-1551 GCA_964526275.1 uncultured Methylobacterium sp.
CTTCGCGCGTGATTTGGGAAGCCCTGCCGATTCATTCAGGTCGGATTCCGCTCTAAAAGAAGTGAGAATATCCGAATAATCCACAAAAAATCAAACCAAAACGTGGAAAAATCCGATTACACGCGTTTAGATGTTAATTTTAGCCCACTCACCGGAGGAAATTATGTCTGCCCCTAGTGAAAAAAAATTAACAATCTTCAAATTTGAAAACAACAGACACAGCAATCGTCGCAAAGTTTATCTTGGCAGCACAATTCATTACCTGGACAAAACATCCTATACAACATGCAAGGTTCGTAACATCTCTGAAACCGGCGCGATGCTTGAAAATATTTCAGCGCAGTGGCTTCCGCATCGGTTTTACCTCGATATCCCGCATCACAATCGCTATACGCTGGCACAGGTCGTCTGGCGCAGCCAAAGCTTGCTCGGTGTCCATTTTGAACCCGAAGAGGGCAAAAAAGAGGCGTAAACAGAAAAGAGGCATGAACAGACCTGCCATCTCAAAACTATTCTAGAGCGTTTCCAGCGATGGTTGAATCGCCGAAAACGCTCTATCTCTTTGTTTTAACGCAATTCCGGACGCGAAACCGGTTCCAACGATCGCTGGAATGGCTCTAAAACACCGGGTAAGCCCCTTTTTTGCGCGCCTGTCGGCTATTACCCGTAAGATACCCGTGTGTTTCAAGATCCTCTTTTGTTTGGCTTGCGAATCGCGCACATTAGCGCCATGACTTTTACCCTCCATCCGGATTTCGCTCTTGCCTTCATGCTGGTTTTCGCGCGGATCGGCACATTGATGATGCTCCTGCCAGGGTTTTCGGAGCGCAACGTACCCATGCGGTTGCGGCTAGGGCTGGCGGTGCTGGTCAGCCTGCTGGCTTTGCCTGTTCTGCGCCCGTCGCTCCCGGTTCGGTTCGACCCCTTTGAAATGCTTGTGCCGCTCCTGATCAGTGAGTTGCTGATCGGGTTCACCTTCGGGCTGGCCGGGCGTTTTGTGCTGTCTGCCCTGCAGATGGCGGGATTTATCATCGCCCAGCAAATGGGGCTGTCCTTTGCCATGAGCATGGATCCCGTCAATGGCGATCAAGGGCAGGTCGCCATTATCACCACCTTTTTGAGCCTGCTGGCCATTACCTTGATTTTCGCAACCAATCTGCACCATATCGTCTTGATGGGCATTGTAGATACCTATAGCAGCTTCAAGGTCGGTGCCTATATGAGCGGCACGGAAGGCACGGGCGCCTTTGGGGGGGATGCGCTTCAGCTTGCCCTCACCATGGCCGGGGCGGCCTTTGCCGTTGGCATAAAATTGGCAGCGCCTTTTCTGGTGTTTGGATTGGTGTTCAATGTCGGCTTGGGGATCCTCTCACGCATGATGCCGCAATTACAGGTGTTTTTTCTGGCCATGCCCGCGACAATCCTGCTGGGGGCGCTTCTGATGATCGCGGTTCTGCCCTTGATGATGGAGGGCTATCTGGCGCATCTCAAAACCGTGTTTCTTGAACTTTTTCCTGGAGGCCGCTGAACCATGTCAGAGGACAGCGAAGC
>CAZGKS010000339.1:0-1546 GCA_964526275.1 uncultured Methylobacterium sp.
TTGGGCATCGATAAACACCATATCTAGGCTTAAAGGCGTGTTTTTCATCCACATTGTGATGATCTGGTCGGCGCCAAAATCAAACAGCATCCCGGAATCTTCTGGCAAATTCGTGCGAAACATCAAGCCTTTGGCACGCTCCGATTCGCTGCGCGCCACCTCCACCCTGAAGATATGGCGGGTGTCCCCCGCTACAATCTCCAGCGACTCGGTCTTGGCCACGGCCCCCAAGGTGCCCGGCATTGCAGGCTTGGCAGCGGCGGCATCCGCCTGGGCGTTGGCCATGCTCTGGCGACGCAGATTGGTCGTGAGCGAGATGGTCACGACCCCCAGTAAAACCACCACCAAGGCAATCACAAACCAGCGTGAGCGCCCCCGCGCCTGTTTTTCGTGCGCCCGAGCGTCACGCGCAGATACGCTTTGCACGGATGTGCCCCCCAAAGCTTTATCTGGGTGCGGTTTTTCCGGCGTCTTGGCCATGGGCATTCAGTGCGAGCTGGGCGGGTTGGCAGCCGAGTTGGTCAGCCGCACTTCGGCGGCCATCAGGCCTTTGGGGCCTTGGCCAAAGCGCACCAGAACGGTATCGCCCTCCACCAATTCGGTGATGCCGGTGCGGCGCAAGGTCTCGACATGCACGAAAATATCTTCGGAGCCATCCCCGCGTGAGACAAACCCGAAGCCGCGCAACCGGTTGAACCATTTGACCATTACCGGCTCGAACCCCCCTTGCGCCACCACCTGCACCCTTGTGCGGGCAGGCGGAAGCTGCGCCGGGTGCAACGCGGTTGAAACATCCATGGAGAGCACGCGGAAAGCCTGCATCCCGCGGGCGCGCATCACCGCCTCGCAGACCAGCCGTGCACCTTCCGGTGCGGTTGCAAAGCCAGCTTTGCGCAACACCGTGATATGCACCATGACATCGGGCCCGCCATTATCGGGGGTGAGAAACCCGAACCCCTTGGCGACATCGAACCATTTGATACGCCCACCGATCTCTTGCAGATCAAGCGGTTGTCCCTCCTGAGCGGTAAAATCAACCTCCGGCTGGAGAGGCGGAAAGAATTTAGCAAAATCGTCACTCATGGAAAAACCCGTTCAAACTGAACTTTGCGACAACCAAGGAGCGGCGCAAAGCGAGCCGCAAAGTGTCTCTCCATCAACAAGAACCTTCGCGACCACGACTGTTCTTTACCCGACGAATCAACACCCTGCATTAACCATACCATTAATGCGCGGTTAATCTGCAAGTGTGTTTTTGCAGCAAGTAGATTTTTGTTTGGGATAAGTTTTGCGCACCTCTTTAATCGCGCAGCAGCTCGTTGATCGCGGTTTTGGCGCGCGTTTGCGCATCGACCGTTTTGACAATCACCGCGCAATAGGTGGAGGGCCCCCATTCCTGCCCCGGCAGGTTTTTGCCAGGCACATTGCCGGAAACCACCACCGAATAGGGCGGCACATAGCCGATATGCACCTGCCCTGTGGCGCGATCGATAATCTTGGTGGAGGCCGAAATAAACACCCCCATCGCGATCACGGAGCCCTCCCC